>JACQVI010000133.1 GCA_016209795.1 Ignavibacteriota bacterium | reverse complement strand
CGCCAACCTCTTCGCCAACCCCGAACAGAAACACTCCCGCCAGAAAGCCGGTGTGGCAGGTCGGGGTAAACTCTCCAAAGGAGTCCGTTCGGACAATCAACTCTTTAACTTCTTGTTCACCAAACAGCTTCTCCACTGCATGCGCTCCGAGATTCCAGCCGGCTTTCTCGAGCTGGGATCCCCGCCTGCATCCGCCAAGGGTGGACTCCGGCGGGCGGGGATGAGATTCAATCTTGTACGCTGTTCACTAACCCGGTATGCCGTCAACGAAACCTCAGGAATATCTTGTTCAAAGCCTTGTAGTTCTGATTACTATTTGATCCAATATAAATCTTTAAAGTCTAAAACTCAATTGCGACAACTAGAAAAACAACGGGGAGCTTTACAGGTAATAATCAGGTCCGGGGCTGGAAAACACAAAAGGCGTCCCGACTCGTCGGGGCGCCTTCTGCAGAAGGGATGAAAACTGCTTGTTAATTCAGCACGAACGGACCTCGTGGGTCGGAGCGCATGACGGCAACTGCTTTTTCACCGATTCGTTGTCCGACGACCAGCCCCTGTTCATTATCGTGGCGAAAATGGATGCCGCCCCAGAGACGCGAGATCGCCGCTTCTTCAGCCTGTGCCGTAAAATAGTCAGCCTCACCCGGGAACAATTCGCCCATAACGACACTGGCAGCGGCCGAGATCGTGGAATGCCCGGAGCTATAACTTGGAAAATTGGGCGTCGTGATCACCGTGACGAGTCCGGGAATGCGCTGGAACGGACGCGCAGTCCAGTACGTGTACTTCGTTCTCCAGCAGGAAACGAATCCGTCGTACATCGTCGCCGTCAGGTAAGCAAACGCTCGTGCCGCTGTAAACGGTCTCAGATGTAAACGGTTAATTCGTTTGTTCAAATAATTGCACCAGATCGTTGGTGGAGGAAGATCTGCCCATGCGTGCACAACGGCAATCTGCTCTGGTGTTCGGTGCAGCGAGACTTCGTACACTTCCTGCACGTCTACAGAATCTTCGTGTGAGCCGAATAGGTACGGAGGCTCGGGTTGAAACTCTTCCCCAGAAGAAAGAATCCATGTTTTCCATTCACCACACATGGGTAGAACGGGATTTGTGCCGGTCCAGATACCATCGCCTGTAGGTATCTCTCCCGTGAACACTAAATCAGATCTGTCATTCTTACCATATTGTACAACAAGCTCACCAACTCTTCGACCAAGCACCCAGCTTCGGAGAAGACGACCGCGAGCCAACCCATGCTCAACGACTAACTGGCGCATAGCATTTCTCCTGATCCGAGTTGAATCGTTGGGGAAAAGGTACAGCAGAACGTTCGAAGCCGCACCTGCGGCAATCGCACGGTCAACAAGGTCGCGACGCCGTGTGACATGCGCAGCAACCAGCGCATCATAGATCGCTACATGGACAAGGGCATAGGCACGAGCAAACCGCGGTGGAGGTAACCCTGCTCTCGTGCCCAATTTTGTCGTGAGGCGATTCCATAAAACCAACGGATGTTCGACTGCTACGAATTCTGCCCGTGAGCTATGATGGCCGAGAGCAATCTCTACTAACCGATCGTCGTCTGCAGTTGCCAGCGCAGACTCTTCCATCGGTATGGGAAGGCGTGGATCATTCGCAGAGCTAAGTACGAATGTATGGATACCCGCTTGAGAGACATCCTCAACGGAAACCGTTGGCAGTGTGTTTCGATCACTACAACCGCTTATCAAGAAACCTGCAAACAAACAGGTAATAGGAAGAATAAAAGATTTCATTGTAATTCCTTGAATATAATGATTGAGGGGTGATACAATATAGCATTTTTTCCAAATGTTCAATAACGTTGTTCCTCATTTTACCTGAAAAATAATCTCTGCCTGACGATTGAAAACACCTGATTGCAGCTTTAGAAGCGCACGTTAAACTTTTTCCCTTGTGCATTGAGAATACTATCCTCCGTAGTCCTTTTAATTGCTTTGACGGAGTCTATTTAACTAACGCAGGTTGAGCAGCAAGCGCCTTTGCAATTCTCTTCAATGCTCGCTCAATGTTTGGAATTGAATTCGCATACGAGAAGCGAAGATAGCCTTCGCCAAATCGACCGAAGGCAGTCCCTGAAAGACATGCAACGCCAGCTTCATTCAATAAGTAATCGGCAAGCTCGCGCGAGGATTTGCCTGTGCCTGTAATATTAGGAAAAACGTAAAATGCCCCGTGAGGTTTATGGCAGCGAATGCCGGAAATAGAATTCAGTCCTTCAACAATCGTATCGCGTCGGCGCTTGAACTCCTGCACCATCCTCAGAACGTCATCCTGCGGACCTGTGAGCGCTTCAATGCCGGCAATCTGTGAAAAGCTTGCAGTGCACGATGTACTGTTGATCTGTAGCTGCGTTACGAGTTTTGCTAACTCCTCAGGCATCACACCGAATCCCAATCGCCAACCTGTCATGGCGTACGTTTTAGAAAAGCCATCGAGGATGATTGTTCTCTCCTGCATTCCGTGAAGTGAAGCGATGCTGAAATGTTTGTAGCCATCATACATACTTCTGCTGTAGATTTCATCGGAGAGAATAATCACGTTATGCTCTCTCACCACTTCTGCAATCGCTCTCACATCCTGCTCTGTTAAGACTCCGCCGGTAGGATTCTGAGGGGAATTCAGAATCAGCATACGGGTTTTGGGAGTCATCAAGCGTTTCAGCTCGTCAAGATCAAAGCGGAACTCTTTTTCTTCCTTCAGCTCAAGCGCGACCGCTTTCGCTCCAACAAACTCGATTGCCGACTCGTAGATTGGAAAACCGGGATTGGGATAAATGACTTCATCGCCTTCATCAACGCAGGCAAGAATTGTAAAGAACATAATAGGTTTAGCACCCGGCGTGATGACAACATGCTCAGGAAGAACCTCAATGCCTCGTGATTCAGAGACATACTTTGCAATTGCAGCCCGTGCTGGTGGCAATCCCGCTGCTGGACCGTAATGTGTGTAACCATCATCGAGCGCCTTCTTTGCCGCTTGCTTGATATTCACCGGGGTATCAAAGTCAGGCTCGCCGATTTCGAGATGGATGATATCTTTCCCCTGTGCTTCGAGTGCTTTGGCTTTCTCAAGGACTTCAAATGCAGTCTCCGTTCCGAGACGGCTCATGCGCTGAGCAATGTGAATCATTGTGAGAACTCCAAAAGAATTAGAAATGAATAGCTTTGATTAAATATAAGAAGATGCTGAGAGATTCACAAGCAACTATGCTTTGACAATAAGATCTCTAAACGTATACGCATTCTCATAACAGAAGACATTGTTAAAGAAGATGTAGATGTGCCGTAGCTTCTTTGAACACGTTGTCGTTAAGTCGTTTAATTGCTCCAGCTCTTTATCAGAAAAGTTGTATCGGTACATGCTCGGCTTGCCGAATCCATGCAGTCGGAAGTAAGTAATGTTCTCTCTTCCAAAGACCAGAGGTTCGTTCCGAAAGGGATCAACACAGTGAATCAGATTGAATTCCTCACAAACGTCAATAATCGTCTGTGGCTCTTCGTACCATTTTCCTCTTGGCTCCCAAACAAACGTTAACTCTTCAGAATCAACGGTGCTGAAAAACAATTTCATTTTTTTGATATTTAATGCTGAAGGTGCAAAGCTTGCTGGAGATTGAAACAATACAATCGTTGCACGCAAAGGATGACATACCTCTTGCATCTGTTTAAAGATCGGTTTTGACTTTTCACCAAAGCGATTGATGTGTGTGATCCCTTGATATGCTTTGACAGTGAATGTGAATTTCTTGTTGACTTCACGAGCTTCTTTGAACCACTTCTGTGCAGTCGTCATTGTAGGTAGACGATAAAAGGTGGAATTGATTTCAACAGTATCGAAGAGTTGAGCGTACGACTGGAGCTTGGAAGATGCTTTGTGTGCTATCTGCTTCGAAAAATTCTTCTCGATGAGATAACTCCATCCACAACAGCCGATATGGAGAGATGCTGGCATAACAAATGTGCTTGAAAAAAAAGAAGGGGAAACTTCGCTGTTTCCCCTTTAGCTTTCAAGCTGTTGGATTTACTTTACTTCTTCAACTTTGGTATAGAAGAAGATTTTCTGTCCACCCTTTTCCATGAAGGTTCCGGTGAGCTTCACTTTTTGGGTTACGTACTTTACCAATTCTTCATTGGCTCCTTTCATCCCGGTCTTCGGAACGACTGTGTACACATTTTTTGATTCAGCATCCAGAATACCGACAGGTAAGCCTCCTTTAATGCAATCGATTGCGCACTGTTTGTGGTCTGCACCCATGCTTTCCATCATACCGTTCAAATAGCACTTGACATCGATAACCTCACCCATCAATGTCATATCTTTCTTCTTCTTGTCCTGAGCTGTAACACTAAGGACAGAAAGAACAAGTGCCACCATCAATAGCAACCTAACTTTTTTCATAGAATGTTTCTCCCTTCTAGCTAGTATATAGTGTGAATTCTCAATGAGTTGATTTCTTAGAACTGGTATCAACTTGCTTTAAGGCTTCTTCAATCAAAGGCTTCAAGGCTTCTTCCCTTGCAAACCCAATGAATCGCTTTATGAGTGATCCATCAGGTCCAAAAAGATAGCTGTCGGGCAATCCATACGTGCCATACGCTTCGGCAACCTCATCGTTGATGCCTATGTGCCAGCGGGTATTGTATTTCTCCATGAATAATCGAACATCACTTTCATTGGTTTTCACAGCCACTCCAAGAATGTCAAACCCTTTATCTTTGTACTGGCTGTACAGCTTGACAAACCCAGGTGCTTCCATTCGGCATGGTCCACACCACGGTGCCCAGATGTTCACCAACACAACCTTTCCTGCATAGTCGGCAAGACGTATTTTCTTACCATCAAGTGTCGTGAGACTGAAGTTATAGTTACCGTAATTAGCATTGTCTGCCAGCTTCTTTTTTTGAGAAGATTCGGCAGGTACATTATAAAGTAAACTGACTATTAGCAGGAATGCTACTATGATATACCGTTTATGCAATGTTAAGTTAAGTTTTTTGTGTAATCTTTACATCTTATCTGGTGCTGATAGTAAAACAGAATTGAACGGTAAAAGGTTCAAGAAAAGAAACTAGTATAATAAATGTAAAACAAAAAAACTTCTATTCCAAGTTACCTACATGGAGCGTCAAAATCGAATCTGCTTTGCTAGAAAAAAACCAATGCTCCAATCCTCACTCGCTTCGAAGGCTGCGCCGAAATCCTTATTGTTACCAGAAAGCCGAACACTCCCAAAGATATTCCATGAAAGATTGAATTGGTGCAATGTTACCCCAAAGCGACCGAGTAGTTTATCGTCATCCTCGAACGAACCAGTGAATCCATACAATTCAACGAATAAGCGACTGTTGGTTAGAAAAGGAATAATTGATGCCCCACTCAGGATGTAGATGTCATCTTGTGAAGCTGTTGCACGAGGGTTACCGACAATTCCAAAGCCGATATTCATTCGTGTTTCAATGTTGATGATCTGTTTCGTTAGAAGAATGTGAAAAAAATAGTCAGTCTGATCACTGCCTAACTTGTACGGTCGATATGAGGTGTTCGGCAATTTCACGGCACTTCTTAGTCCAAGTACAGGTGTGTTTGTCCGCTCCCTGAGAATAGTGATTTTGGTTGCCACTGTGAGATCGCCCCAATCAGCAGCGCTCTCACCGCTTTGCATTTCAGCGAGTAATCTGCCACGCCATTCCAAATCGAAGTTGACATTCTCCGCGACTCCAAAGCGAAGTGCACAAACTCCCAAGCGTACTTCCGACGTTGGTAGTTCGATCAGCGATTCATCACTTTTTGAAAAATATTCTACACCAATACCTGCTTCCAACTGATTGAAACCTAATGTGGCAGCATTTTCCGTGAGTATGACCGGCCGCTGCGAATAGACATTTCGGAATGGTAAAAATAACAATGCAATAATGAGAATCGTATTCATTTCTCTTTGGACACTTTCTTTATTTCTTAGATTTCATCCAACCATAAAAGTCACAACTGTTTGTTTTCTTTAAACTGGGCTGCTACACCTGTGCCTGAAAGAAACGTCAATATTCCAATCACAACTATTGCACTGCGTAACCCCAACACATCAGCGATGACACCAGAAAGCACTGCACCAAGAGCATATCCTAGATCCCTCCACAAACGATAGACTCCAACGGCTGTTGCACGCCAGCTTGGATGAGCAGCATCACCGACTGCAGCAAGGAGAGCAGGGTAAACCATTGCCGTCCCAATACCGAGCAGTAGCCCTGCAATGACCTGGTATGACAGATCCTCAACTGACGCGATCATCCAGATGCCAACAGCCTGCAGCCACATACCTCCTGCAATCATCCACTTTCTCCCGACCTTATCACTCACAGCTCCTGTGATCAATTGCGTCACTCCCCACGTTGCTGGATAGATAGCGGTCAAAAAGCCAATGTTATGTAATGAAAATCCTATGGATGCAAAGAACAGCGGAAACAGTCCCCACGCCATGCCATCGTTCAAATTGTTGACAAGACCAGCCTGACTGCAGCTAAAGAGATTCTTATCTCGCCACGATGTACGACTGAAAACATCTTTGAACGTAAGCTGATCTTGATATGAAGAATGTGCAGTATTCGTCACAAAACTCGACTCTAGTTTGATGAATTCTTGTGTTTCCTTGACAAGAAACACCGATAAAAGAAAACCCATCATAGAAAATCCGACACCAAGATAAAACGGAAAAGGTCTGAGACCATACAGCTCAGCGATGAGTGCAGAAAAATATGCCGCAAGTGCCACAGCAAGGTAGCCTGAAAATTCGTTCAGTCCCATTGCAAGTCCTCGCTGCTTCGCACCAGCTAAGTCAGACTTCATGATGACAGTTGTTGACCAGCAGAGACCCTGATTAACTCCGAGCAAGACGTTTGCAAGAACAACCCATGTCCATGAAGGAGCCCACATCAGCATAAATGGCACTGGTATACCAAAAATCCAGCCAGTAACTAAAAGTTTCTTTCGTCCAAATTTATCAGAGTATCGCCCAGCAAGAAGATTGCTGAATGCTTTCACAATACCAAAGCTGATGAGGAACGAAAGAATAGCACTATGCGAAGCAAGACCAAAATCTTGTTCGGCGATCAAAGGAAGGATGGATCGCTCCATCCCCACCATCGCACCGACGAAAGCGTTGATGAGAACGAGGAGGGAGAATTGAGCAATATTTGGACGAAGGCCGAGTTGCAACGTCATTGTACAAGTTTCCTGCCCGCTTCCAAAATTTTCCGCACTTGTTCTTTACTTGATGCTTCTGAGTAAATGCGGACTAATGGTTCAGTGCCTGAGAAGCGAATAAGCAGCCAGTTGCCGTCACTCAAGATAAACTTGAATCCATCCGAGAAATTGGTATTCATGACATCCAAGCCTGCCACCTTCTGCGGAAGATGATTCTTGAGATAAGCAAGGATACGTTCTCGATGTTGTGGCTCAATGGTAATATCAATTCGATCATAGCAATGCGGTCCTACTTTCTCAAACAGCCGTGCAAGAAGTTGCGAGGGTTTGAGCTTGGTCTTGCACATAAAGTCTAAAAAAAAGAGTCCAGCAAGGATACCATCCCGCTCAGGCACATGACCTCGAAACGCATACCCTCCGCTTTCTTCGCCGCCGATGATGGCATCGGCTTCCATCATCTTCGGTGCAACGTATTTGAAGCCGACACCAACTTCATGTACTGGAACATTGTAGAGCTTTCCAAGCTTTTCAAGCATAGAAGTGGTCGAAAGTGTCTTCACAACTGCACCACGCTGGTCTCGCACTTCGAGAAGATACAACGCAAGCAAACCATACACGCGAAGTTGATCGATGAATTGTCCATTCTCATCACCGATACCAATACGATCGGCATCTCCGTCGGTGAAGATGACAACGTCTGCACCGATCTCTTTGGCTTTTTTGAGACCAGCATCGACATTGGGAGGGATTGGTTCAGGACGGCTCATCTCAGGGAAAATCGGATTGCGCTCACTGTGAATCTCAATGACTCGTGTTTTCCCACGACCGAGCAGTCGAGAAAACCATCCCGCACCATTGCCCCACATAGGATCGATGAGAACTTTGAATCCCGCTTGCTTGATCGGTTCAAGATTGACTAAACTTTTGATTTGCTCTATGTACTCCTCGTCAGCATTGAACTGCATAATCTTTCCTTGTGCAACACCATCGTCAAACGTAATGCGTTTGATAGAAGATAGATGTTCAGGAATAAGTTCTTCAATCTGCTTCAAACCTTCTGGAGCGATGGCGCCACCATTTTCATCTCGCACTTTAAATCCGTTATCGGTAGGCGGATTGTGGCTCGCTGTGATATTGATTGCCCCAAGAGCCTTGCAAACTTTCACGCTGAAGGAGATAACTGGAGTTGGTACTCCACCACCGCAGAAGTGGACTGGGATATCATTCGCTGCTAACACTTCTGCTGCTGCTGCTGCAAAGTGTTCTGAGTTAAAACGCCGATCCCCGCCAACAACAACACCTCGCAGAAGTTGATCCCTCTTGTAGATTGTCTTCAGGTAACCGGCAAAGCCCTGCGCACACCGTCTGACATTATCAAATGTATATTCCTCGGCAATCTTTGCGCGCCAGCCGTCTGTGCCGAAGGTGATAGTCCTACTCATAGCTTGCAAAAAGCTCCTAACCCCGGATAAATCCCATCCGTACCCAACTCCTCCTCAATGCGAAGAAGCTGATTGTACTTTGCCACACGGTCAGTACGACTCACCGAGCCTGTCTTGATCTGCCCGGCGTTTGTTGCAACAGCGATGTCAGCAATCGTTGTGTCCTCCGTTTCGCCGGAGCGGTGACTGATGATCGTCGTGTAACCAGCACGTTTTGCCATCTGCATGCATTCTAATGTTTCCGTAAGTGTACCGATTTGATTCACTTTGACGAGAATCGAATTTGCGATGCCTTGGTTAATTCCCTTTGACAGAATCTTTGTATTAGTCACGAAGAGGTCATCGCCAACAAGTTGTACCTTCTTGCCAAGCGCTTCCGTCAACGTCTTCCATCCTTCCCAATCATCCTCTGCCATGCCGTCTTCAATCGAGAGGATGGGATATTCGTTCACCCACTTCTCATAAAACTTTACCATCTGCTCAGGAGTTTTCGAGGATTTGTCCGACTTGCCAAACACATACTTTCCTTTATCATAAAATTCGCTCGAAGCTGGATCAAGTGCAAGGTATACATCTTTACCAGGCTTCCTGTTTGCTTTTTCAATCGCTTCTAAAATGACTTCAATAGCCTCTTCATTTGATTTGAGATTCGGTGCAAATCCACCCTCATCGCCAACCGAAATGCCGTACCCTTTTTTCTTGAGCACTCCTTTAAGGGAATGAAACACTTCTACTCCCAACCGCAATGCTTCGGCAAAATTCCCCGCACCAATCGGAACGATCATAAACTCCTGGAAATCAACATTGTTATCAGCATGCCTACCGCCATTGAGGATATTCATTAATGGAACCGGCAGAACATGTGCTTTCCTGCTGCCAAGATATCGGTACAGCGGAAATCCTTCAGCTTGCGCTGCCGCCTTTGCCACAGCGAGCGAAACACCAAGAATGGCATTCGCTCCTAATCGTTCCTTCTTGGGAGTGCTATCAAGATTAATCATAAGTCTATCAATGCCTCTTTGATCCGTTACTTCGTGTCCTTTGAGCTTTCGTGCAATCTTCTTGTTTACATTGTTGACGGCGTTGAGCACACCTTTGCCAGAGTAGCGTTTCTTGTCACCATCACGAAGCTCGAGTACTTCATGTTTTCCGGTTGACGCTCCACTGGGTACAGATGCTCGACCGATAATCCCTGACGCTAAGATGACATCGACCTCAATCGTCGGATTGCCTCGTGAATCGAGAATCTCTCGCGCGTGAATATGTGTAATTGATGTGTTCGATTTTTTCATAAGAGGAGAACGCTTGAGAAGTGCATGAATATCGACAAAAGTTTGGTGAAATGCAATGAGAGATTCAACTTCAGGTCAAAATCAAGAATTGCAAATCTCTCAGACTTCAAAACTCGTACCCCTAACCTCTAATCTTTTTTTCACTTCTCCAAACACTTCTTCAACACTCAACAATTTCATACACTCCATGTACCCTTCACCCTCACGATTGCAAAAGTCGAGGTGGCACGGATGGCATGGCACGTCTTTCCTCAAGGCAACGTGTTTCCCCGATGCATCATAAAACGGTGGAAGATAAGGAAACCAGATGTTTTCTTCTCCTGGACCGAAAACGCCAATCGTTTTTGTCTCTACGGCTACTGCAATATGCATGGGTGCAGCATCGTTTGAAATGTATATACCCAGCAATGAGAGAATAGCGGCAAGTTGCCTGAGCTTCATTACTGGGAGAATGAGCACATTTCCCATCACTCTCTGGGAGATATTTTCGATGAGCTTTTTATCCTTAGGACCCTGCGTGATAATCACTTGGGCACCAAGCTTTGACTGAATCAGAGTGATGAGATCGGCAAACCTTTCCCACTGCCACATCTTTGCGGGCCAGCTTGCAGAAGGATGGATCCCAGCCACTGGCTTCGTAAGATCAACGCCCTGCCACTTCAAATAGTTTTTTGCTTCACGTTTTTCATCGTCCGTTAAAAAAATTTCCGTTCGCCAATGAGTTGGCTCAACACCAAGAGGCTTTACATATTGATAGTGAAACTCAATTGCTGTTTTTGGTCTTTCATCATCCTGTATTCGATGTGTGTAGAGTTTGCCTCTTCCTTTTACTTCTTTCCCAATACGAAACGGTGCACCACTCAGGTATGCGAGGAGCGCTGTTCGTGGATTGGAAAAGAGATCGACAAACACATCAAACTTTCTTCTCCTCAGCTCACGAATAACCCGTAGTTGCTCAATGATCCTCGGCTTGGTAAAGTCGAACGCAATGATGTCGTTGAGATGAGGATTATGTTCAAGCAAGCTCACCGCTTCTGCATCACCGCAGTAGGCGAGGTATGCATCGGGATAGTGATCACGGACTGCACGAACTATCGGTGTGGTAAGTACAACATCACCGATGAATTTCAATCGAGAAAGAAGGATTCGCTTGATAGATGGCATTGATCAACAATAATCAAGATGATCTTTTTAATTTTTTGCCAAAGGCATCCCTTCGGGGAATTTTGTCTTTTTTGAGCACCTGTGGTCTACGAGTCGACTCGTCGAGCACCGTGGCGCTGTGCACCACATTGTTTTCATACCATTCACACCGCTCGAGCCAATCATAGACTCGATCCCTCGAAGCCTCATTTGTGATTGAATTCAGGGAATACCAGAAATGCATTCGCGCTTGCTGGAATCTCTTCATCATGAAATATGATTCGCCGATGATGTGCTCTTTCGTCGCTTCAAGAATTGGATACCTAAGAGGAACATCGATAGATGCAAGCTCATGCACTGCATCACTGTACCTCTTTACACGATAAAGAATCTTTCCCTTGAAGAAAGAGATAATGGGATTGGTGGATTGCTGCTGGAGAGCGTCCAAGCGTTGCAAGGCAGCGGAATCATTCAGCGACTCTCGAGAATAGTCCAAAAGAAACATGCGCACACTGCTATCACTTAACACGGCAAGACGGATTGCGGCAGCTTCATTGTATCGTTCCGATAAATCGAGGGCAAGAATTTGTTCGTAAGCTTTTCGTGCCATAAGCATATCTGAGCGTTGCCACAATGCATCACCATACAAGATAAAGAGATTGGCGATGCTTGGACTTTTAGCAGTATCGAATGATAAGTCATCGACAAGAGTAATTACCGTATCATAGCGCGCCAGGCGGTATGCTGTGCGAATGAGTCCGGCATACGACTCAGTGTTCCAGCCTTCGTCAAGTGCCTCTGAAAATTTTCCCATTGCAAGAATGAAGCTCTTTTTCTCAAGCTGACGATATGCTTCCTCGTTCAAATTTGCAATTTTCCGGGCACATTGCTTAGCAAAAATTGAAGGGCGCCTAAAATAAAATTCGACGTGTTTGTGCCATTCATCAGAAACATCGATTTGCAGGAGAAAATTCTGCCACTCTCCAATGAGATCATAGTACGCCTTACCATAAACAGAACTTACTGATGTACCACTGTATAATGCTTTAAGCCGAGCGATGTCATAATGGTCAATGAGATACTGGCAGAACGAACCCATCGATATATAACTTACTGTAGAGGCTTTGAGTGCAAATTGAGTTGGATCAATCAATGTTCCCGGATCTTTGACAATGCCAAACTTCTTCATTGCAGCGGCGTATTCATGAAGCGTGCGATTGCCAAAGTTGTCATCGACCGCAGTTGCAAGTCCCTCCACAAGAGCAATATTATAGTGTGCCTTAATGATCGGCATTCCAAACTCACCTGCAAGGACATGAACAAGTTCGTGTTTCAGTGTGTGTTCCAACGCTTCTGCATTAAGATGTATTTCCTTTCGCCACGGCTTGGCAATGTTTGTCTGTCCCGCTCCTATAAACTGAGCTTTTGCTTTCACATCAGGGTAAATGTATGAACTGATCGTTCCAGTGAACTGCACTTGTAAAGCCGATGCTACCTGATGCAAACGAAATTCATGCAGTGCTGCAGCCCATTTGATCTCCTCTTCGCTGAATGATTTTGGTGAGTAATAGATTTGAAAGTGTTGAGTTGATATACTGGAACCAAGAGCTTGTTGGATATAAGAAGTGGATGAACCAAAACCTAACTCAACTCGGAATATCCAGGCGAGAAGGAGAAAAGCAGCACTTAACAACATGAAAACAGCTTTGAATCTCAATCGAACAATCGATGAAAGAGCAAATATTTTCCTAATGAAGCTCTCCTTGATGTGAATGTACCCAACGACAGAATCTGCAATCAGGAACAGCAGCATCGCCGTAAACAGCGTGATGAGTCGAAACACAACAAGTGTTGGTGAAATCCGTAGAACTTCGTCGTACGTAATGCCTGGAAAAAATCCGAAGATGAAATTATACACATAAATCTGCGGAGAGACATATCCAACAACTAGTGGATGTATGAGTATAACGGTCAAGATAGCACAGTATACCAAAAAAGAACGTCTGAACATCACAACGCAGAAAGCAGCAAGAGAAGTCGACCAGACTGCCGTGATCATTGGATTGAGTGCATAGTAGAGAACACCTTCTCCGTAGGAACAATTCTTAACAAAAATTATGTTCAATGAGGCAACGATAAAGGGAATGCATACAAGCAATAGCCCTTTACTGAGAGAAGTTCGAACGATGGTTCGAAAACCATAAAGCCCGAATGGAGTTGTGTCTCGCAATCGTAAACGAAAACGCTTGATCGTGAAGTAACCAACAACCCACGGTACAATCAGTGCAACAGTGAAGGAAAATTCAAAGCCAAGGTAATTCAAGAGTGGAAACTGGATGACAAATACGGAAAATCCAAAAAGAACAATCGCGGAAAGAAACATAAGCTTACGCTCTTGAGAACGATTCATGAAAAATAGCTGTTAGAAACGATATCGCTGGAATAACTCCTGTGCTTTTTGATGTTGTCCCATCCTTACATAAAGTGAACCAAGGAGCTGAACGATCTCCTGTGAAGGCTTGCCGCTTCGAATCCCCAGTTCGAGCGAGAGAATTGCTTGCTGCAAGTCACCACGTTGAGCATAGAGTTTTCCCAACGCAATATGTGATACTGTGTGTCCTGGATTCAATCGTAATGCGGCGCGGTATGCTCGCTCTGCATTTGAAAAATCACCTTGTCGTTCCAGAAGAGCGCCACGGTGGTAGTGAACATCAACAAAAGTTGAATCGACGTTCAGTGCCTCGTTGTAAAGTGCCAATGCACTGTCAACAAGGTTAAATTGCTCGTAGAGCTTAGCCGCCTCTATGTAGCGGTGTTGATTCCGCGGATTGAGCGTAATCATCTGTCGACACACCAGTGCCGCTTGTTCATATTGCCCTACGAGATAGTATGTTTGTCGAAGTTTTGAATATCCAAAAGAATCATCAGGTTTAAGCTCAATATATTTCTTAAGCAATTCAATTGTTTTGTCGTACTGCTGAAGATCGAAGTACGTCCCTGCAAGATTCAAATACGAACGACTTCCCATGGGTTCTTTGCTGATCGCATCAGTCCAGAGCGAGATACTATTTTGCCATACAGGTAAACGCTGGTACGAGAGCAGAGCCAACACAAGTATGACGACCGCAGTCACAAATCGGAAAACCTTTACCTTACTCAGTGATTCTGAGAGTAACAATAATCCACGACTCAACGCAATCGCAAATCCAACCATCGGTACGTAAAGACGATGCTCAAGAATTGGCACTGCAACGGGTATAATATTGAGCGCTGGTAATAATCCAACAGTAAGCCACAGCAATCCATAACAGAATATCCGGTCTCTGCTCCATGTCCACCAAATAGCAACAAGGAGTAGTAATGTGAATGCAACTGCTAACGTGACCCACGGCTGACGAATCCAGATAAGTTGATCGAGTGGATGAGTAACGCTGAGATGAACGGGAAAAACTAAGAATGCTAAATGCACGCTCACCATAATTGGAATCATCAGAATACGATCCCAGAACGCAATGTACCCGCCGTATAACCTTTCAGCCCCAAGGAACTCCTCGAAAACGACTAAACGTATGAGAAAATATCCAATCAAGACAATCACAACCCACAGATATTTCAAAAATGATCTTAGTGAAACTACTTGCCTGAGAGGGATATGAAGCACACACATATCATAAAGTGGCAACAAGAAGATATAAAAAACTCCCGATTCTTTTGTAAAGATTGCCAATGTATACGAAAGTGCAGTTAAGGATACATACAATGTCCTGTTTCTCTCACTTGCTCGATAACGAGTGTAGAAGACCATCATCAACACAATGAATATTCCTAACAGCACATCATTGCGACCTGCAACCCATGCAACGGATTCTGTTTGAATGGGATGTAGTGCAAAGAGCAAACTTGTACTCAATGCTAAGAAATTGTTTTGAATAATTTGATTGATCAAAAGAAACACGAGGATTGCAGTCACACAATGCAGCACAATATTTGTAAGATGATATCCGAGGGGATTGAGGCTCCAAAGTTGATAATCCAGTATATATGTCACCATCAAGATTGGGCGGTAATAGACACCCTCAGCTCGATGGCTTGAAAAGATATGGGTTGTAAACGATGTGAAAAGGTTTGACAGGTCAGACAAGTAGGTGGTGTTTTGAACGACCAAATCGATATCGTCGTACGTAACAAATTCGAAACGAACCGCTTGTGCATAGACTATTGCAATACAGACAATGATCAGAACAAGCAATAACCCTTTCGACGGCGATCTCATTGTGGAACTAACGATGGGAAAAATTGTAACGCATTCAATCGTTACTGGACTTTTTGTTCATGAACAGGGATGAAGTGAAGAGATGAAGACGATGCATCAGATACAATACTGCTGTTCCTAATGTCCAAACCCCATACATAATACTTTGCAGCAGGTTGATTGACGAGGATGTTTCATAGTAACGGACGGGCACCGGGATTTCACCAATCCGAAATCCAAACGCAACACATTGCATCAGCATCTGACTATCAAACACAAAATCATCGGAATTATTCTCCCAGGGAATGGTCTCAAGAACTTGTCTTCTAAATGCACGGAATCCACTGTGCCATTCAGAAAAATTTTGACCTGTGACGATATTTTCAATAATGGTGAGGAATCGATTTGCAAAATACTTATAAAGAGGCATTCCTCCCTGAAGCGCTTCCCTTCGTGTGCGGATTCTTGAACCGAGCATGACATCAAAATAACCGTCATGCAAAAACCCAACAAGATATGGCGTGAGTCGGCTATCGTATTGATAATCTGGATGTATCATGACAACAATGTCTGCGCCCCGTTCAAGAGCAAGCCGATAGCATGTTTTCTGATTTGCCCCATACCCTTTATTTGTATCATGACGAACCACCGTTAGACCTAACCTTTGAGCAACTCCTGCAGTATCATCTTTACTGGCATCGTCAACAACGATAATTTCATCGACAACTTCGGGAGGAATATCACGAACTGTCGGCTCAAGTGTTCGTGCTGCATTATATGCAGGCATGACAGCGATAACTCTCATATCATGGATGCTTTACTCTCAAAATTCTTGACCAGAAACACGCCGAATGTCAGCGCCAAGCTGTTGCAGTTTTTTCTCAATCGACTCATATCCTCTATCAAGATGATAGACACGCAGTACTTCCGTCTTTCCCTCAGCAACAAGCCCCGCAAGAATCAGTGAAGCAGAGGCACGCAGATCTGTCGACATAACTTTTGCACCAGCGAGTTTCTTAACACCTTTCACGACTGCTACATTCTTACTGAGCTCAATATCTGCGCCAAGCCGTACAAGCTCGGGAACATGTTTGAACCGATCATAGTAGATTGAATCCGTCACCATACACGAGCCTTTTGCAATCGACATCAGAGCAATCCACTGTGCCTGCATGTCGGTGGGAAATCCCGGATACACCGCGGTTGTTACATCGACTGGCTCCACAGCACGTGGGGCTTTAATCTTAATCCACGTATCGCCCATTTGAAGAACTGCACCTGCTTCTTCTAACTTTGCCAAGAGGGCAGTGCAATGATTAGGCTTACACCGCTCAAGTTTGACCGTTCCACCAGTGATCGCTGCGGCGATGAGAAACGTTCCCGTTTCGATTCTATCGGGAATCATCGTCTCATCGACCGGATGAAGTGCATCGACTCCTTCGATCTCCAAGCGTGTTGTGCTTATGCCGTCGATGCGTGCACCCATTTTCATGAGGAACTGTGCGAGCGCTACAATCTCAGGTTCCATTGCGGCATTTTCAATGATTGTCGTTCCTTTAGCAAGCACAGCAGCCATCAGCGCATTACCAGTAGCACCGACACTCGAGACATCGAATGCTAACTTTGCAGCTTTCAATCGTTTTGCTCTGGCAATGATGTAGCCTTGATCGATGTCCACCGCCGCGCCCAACTTTCGGATTGCTTCGATGTGAAGATTCACCGGTCGAGGTCCCCATGCACATCCCCCCGGCAGTGAAACCTTGGCATAGCCATATCGTGCAATCAACGGTCCTAAAACGTAGATGGAGGCACGCATCTTTTTGACATGCTCGTACGGTGCTTCAAATTTGTTCACCCGGAACGTGTTGAGATGTAATGAGTGACTTCTCCGTTCGATGTCGACACCCATCGTCTGGAGAAGCCTGCTCATCGTGGCAATATCGCGAAGCTCAGGCGTGTTATCGAGTTGATACTTTCCACTGGCAAGGAGTGTAGCAGGCATCAGCGCCAGTGCAGCGTTTTTTGCACCGCTGATGGTTACTGTGCCTTTCAGTTTCTTACCGCCCCGAATAATGAATTTGTCCATGGTCTCTCAGCAAAATTCCATTGCCAAGATAGCAGAAAAATGGGGGAAATGCAATGAATAGGGAATTTTGAAGTGTATCAATTTCAGGGGCTACGTCACCCCGAACTTGTTTCGGGGTCTAAGCCCAGATGCTGAAACTAGTTCATCATGAAACGGGTCTTCTTTGTTGTCCGACAGCTTAACTATCGAAGAAGGAGAATTTTTTTACCTCAACCTTTTTAATAAATTGGAGAGCGTTCGGGCGGTCACTTCTGCTGATGGGGGATCGTAATTCGATAACACGACAATAATATCTCCAGGCCTCGCATCAAATTCCAGCACAGCATTGACGCCGGCAGTGCCTCCCGCCATGCCTATGCCACCTTCTTTGAGAGGCAACATAGGATCATTCGATGGAAGATTGCCGCTTACAACCCACTGCGAATATTTTGGTGAAAGCAGCTTGCCGTTTAAAAGCGCCTCGACAAAATTTTTCAAATCGTCGAGGGTTGAATAACCGCCGCCGGCAGAGCTTCCTCGTTCCGGCAGTATGTGGACATTGCTCATCCACGTTGTGTCGTTTCCTTCAGGATGCAGATAGCCCGTTGCAAGGTTCAGCGTCACGCTGCTCAGCAGGTACCAATCACTGTTCTTCATTCCGGCTGGTTCGAAGATATGTTTTTTCACATACGAGTAGTAATCTTCTCCGGAAAGTTTTTCGATGATCAATCCGAGAACGATAAAGCCTGCGTTCGAGTAACGGCGATTTGTTCCCGGTTCGAACAGCAATGAATCGTTGATGAAGAACGCCAGATAATCCTGAAGCGTCTGAATGTTATCGTTTGCTGCATTATTAAACTTCTCGCCGAAGAAATCACCCATGCCAGACTGCATCGTGAGAAGCTGTTGAACAGTTACCTTTTGAGCAACGGCGACGTTGGGATAATCGGGGAGAAGCTTGCCAACATGATCATCGAGCGAAAGTTTTCCTTGTTCCAATAGTTGACCGATGGCAACACGTGTAAAGTACCTGTTAATAGAGCCGATGTTGAATTTCGTATCGGTGCGGTTGGGAATGTGGAATCGCTTCTCTGCATCGCCGTATGCCTGTTTGAAAAGTTCGTCCTTTTCTCGCTGGATGAGCACTGCACCTGAGAAAGCATCATTGCTCACTTGTTCATCGAGATATTTTTTGACGGTGGCGACAAACTGTTTTCGGTTGAGCGGCGGACCGCTGACTGGTTTCACTTCTCCCATCTCGACGCTAATCCCTGCAAGCGTGTGCTGAGCATTGTCATCGAAGTCAAACGACATCGTCAGCGTTTCGCCCTGTCCGTTCTTCACGAGGACGGTAATAGCATTTTGACTGACATCGAGCATCTTCACCAGCGTGAGTGATTTTGCATCCGTGCGGAACATTTGCATCCGTTCCACGCGCATCTCTGTAGGACGCTCTGCTAAGCCTTCTTTGGAAATGTGATTCAAGAAAAAGTTTTTCATCAGCGTTTCATCGCCGCTATTGAACGCCTCAACATACTCCTGCACGGTTTTTCCCTGAGGCGTATCGGGAAGTTTGACCTGCGAGAGAAGAGCGTACGAGATGAAAAGAAGAAAGAGAATGATGTAACCAGAACGTGATTGCATGAGAGATACCTTAAGTTTAATCGTGAAAAAGAATTTCTTTGTCTTTGAACGGAAAAAGAGGGGAAAGGTTGCAATCAGAAAATGGAACAAATGCAATGTAGGACAAGTTGCTAACTTGTCCAACACGTTATCAATAAAGGTTGAATATCAGCCAAACATTTGTTATGTTTTGATTCACATAGATGAACCAACAATGCCAGAGCAATTTGGTCAAAAAAAGTTCAGAATGATGTAAATAAGATGGCAGCACATATATTTGTAAATTCACCAGAAAGTTTTGAGATAAGCAAGAAGCGAGGACTCTGTGGAGAAGCTGAGCATCCACACGAAAAAACAAACGCTGAACTTTTAGCGAAGTTTGAATCCTTACAAAAAGGAGATTTTGTTTTCATTTATGTTACTGGTCTTCAAGGTATTTTCGGACTTTGGCGAATAGTGAACAATCCTTTTTACGACAAGACACCTGTGTGGGATTTTCAAGAACAACCCTATCCATATCGAGTTTGTATTGAACCTTACATACGAGATTTCCCCAAGCCTGTTGATATGAGCGACATTTACGATCTGATGGATAAGGGCAAGATATGGACATTCGAACTTGGCAGATTTGGTAAATCAAAAAACCATCACATAATTACAACCGAAGAAAGCAAAGAACTAATTCGGTTGCTCCTTCGAAACAATCCAGTTTATAAACCAGTCACCCCCGTTTTAAATCCATATCCTTACCGAAACAATCCGCTTCCGTTGAAGATGGACATTGAAGAACGAGGATGCTTGAAATACGAAGGGTACCTATCAGCTTGGTTTATGCGGATGTTTGCAAATGGAGCTCTGAAAGAAATCTTTGGAGAATATTTTGACTGTTTAAACTTCGTCCCTACTTCTTTCAACAAAGAAATGGATATTTTCCTCACACACGTCACTAAAGTCGATTCAATCGAGATTCTGCATAAATACACTGTGATAGAACTCAAGAAGGACAAAGTTCTTGAAGAAGATCTTTCCCAACTTATTAGATATGAGAATTGGCTAATCAGAAAGTTAGCTGACGGGGATTCAGAGATGTTACAGACTGTTCTGGTCGGCTTTGAATTTGCTGATGAAGTGATTTCTTACGTTGAAAAGAGAAAAGCTCTTGAGCAAAAGACAGTTCGTCTATTCAGATACTCAGTCAACAAAAAAATCAATGATATAGAAT
>JACQVI010000132.1 GCA_016209795.1 Ignavibacteriota bacterium | reverse complement strand
GAAGAAAAAATTCAAGTTCTGAGGAAGCATAGTTATGAAAAATGAAAAAAGGAAGAACAAAATAATCACCCGGAAGAAATTGTTTGAGGACAAGGAGAAGTTCCATAAAGACCAGGCAAAATTGCCGTTTGAAGAAAAGATAAGGATACTGGTGAAATTGCAGGAAATGGCAAGTTCTATAAAAGGGTATTCTTAGAAAACTTTGATATGGAAGATTGAGTGAAAATCATGATATGGGAGAAATTCTAAGATGAGATATTTTACAATTTTCTGTTTGTTTTGTTCTCTCATTGCTTGTATTGGCTGTACGTCAAAACAAGAGCTTTGGGGTAAAAAGATTATCGATCTCACGCATCCCTTCGATTCAACGACAATCTTCTGGCCTACAGAAAAGGGCTTCCAGTTTGAAAAGGGATTTGAAGGCGTCACGAGTGGAGGATTTTTTTATACGGCAAATAGGTTTTGCACGGCAGAACATGGCGGTACACACATCGATGCGCCGATCCATTTCTACAAAGATCGAAACACCGTAGACCAGATTCCGCTTGAGCAATTCATTGGCAACGGGATCATCATCGATGTTGCCGAGAGATGTGCTGCAGACCGTGATTACCAAATCCAGACTGAGGATTTCCTTGCATGGGAGAAACAGCACGGTCAAATTCGTGAAGGTTCCATCATTCTGTTGCGAACGGGGTTGGGGAAATATTGGCCCAATCGAGAGCAATACATGGGCACTGCAGAGTGGGGAGAGGCTGCCGTCCCAAAGCTACACTTCCCAGGGCTTCATCCCGATGCAGCGAGTTGGCTTGTCACCAATCGCAGCATCAAGGCTATCGGGCTCGACACACCGAGTATCGATTACGGACAATCGACAGCGTATGGAAGTCACGTGGCCTTATTTGAAAAGAATGTTCCCGCTTTCGAGAACGTCGCCAACCTCGATGAGCTTCCAGCCAAAGACTTCACCATCATTGCTCTCCCGATGAAGATTAAGGGAGGAAGCGGTGGACCCTTGAGGATAGTAGCAGTACTGTAGCCGTACAGCGGATTGTACCGGAAGATTACTTCTTGAAAACATGCTTTTTTCACCGTAACTTCTTATCTTGGTGTGATTTCTGTTGAAAATTCATGCATGACTAAACTTGTACTCCTCCGGCACGGAGAGAGCATCTGGAATAAAGAAAATCGATTTACAGGGTGGACGGACGTCGACCTTTCTGAAAGAGGTGTGGAAGAAGCACGCCAAGCAGGTCGCATTCTCAAAGAACATGGGTATATGTTCGACGTTGCTTTTACGTCTGTCCTGAAACGTGCTATCCGTACATTGTGGATTGTTTTAGATGAAATGGACCTGATGTGGATTCCAGTTTACAATTCTTGGCGACTCAATGAACGACACTATGGAGCACTGCAAGGGTTGAATAAGTCTGAGATGGCAGCAAAGTATGGTGAAGAGCAGGTGCAGATATGGCGGCGTAGTTACGACATTCGACCTCCTGCGCTTGAAAAAAACGATCCTCGATACTCTGGCAACGACATTCGCTACCGGGATTTAGCGAACTATGAACTTCCGCTCACCGAATGCTTAAAAGATACCGTTGAACGATTCTTGCCGTACTGGCACAGCACAATACAGCCGGTCGTTACATCGGGAAAGCGAGTGATCATCTCCGCGCATGGCAATAGCCTACGTGCGCTTGTGAAGCATCTCGATAACATTTCCGATCAAGGCATCGTCGAGCTTAATATTCCGACTGGAATTCCGTTTGTGTATGAATTGGATGCTCAATTGAAGCCGATCAAGAGTGAATACCTCGGCGATCCGGAGAAAGTGAAGCAGGCAATGCAAGCTGTTGCGAGTCAGGGAAAGGTAAGAAAATAATTCAGGTGAAGAGCTTATTCTAACAAACCCAAGGCTCCCGACGAGCATGTACTAAATTGGGATGCGTTCCAATGGCGTGGAAGGGACTTTCCATGTTGCGAAACTCACCCGTAGATTTTACCTGCCGTTACTGACGGCTCACAATATTTTCATGTACTCCATACCCAAGGAAAATCAATTCAAGATTACGTCGGCGAAGCGTCTCCTTAAATCTTCAAGACCTTCATGAGAGAAGAAGTCACCAAATCGTAATTGAGGTGCTGGTTTTGAGATCAATCTCCAAAACCGTAAATTTAACAGACTTTTGTAAGAATTATCCAGGTAATTTGACAATATGAAAACTGTGGACAGAAAAAAACCTGCCGATATTGTGGTGCGGCTTCATGCACTGGCGTATAACCTCTGGTGGAGTTGGAATCCAAAGGCTCAACTGATTTTTGAAGAACTTTCTCCTTTAATATGGGAGATCTCAAACCACAATCCTGTTGCCGTACTAGCTCAGTTTTCAGGGGTGGGATTACGAGCGAGACTCGGTGATCGTCGATTCCTCAAAGATGTGGATGCTGTGCTGCATGCTTTCGAGCATTATATGAGTAAGAAGTCAACATGTGATCCTAATGATTTTGGGCGGAACAAGTTAGAAGTTGTGGCGTATCTATGTGCAGAATTTGGACTCCACGAATGTCTGCCGTTCTACTCAGGAGGACTTGGTGTGCTGGCGGGTGATCATGCTAAGTCTGCCAGTGATTTGGGCTTACCGTTTGTCGGCATTGGATTATTTTATCGACAAGGATATTTTCAACAGCGGGTCGATAACACCGGGACACAACATGAAAGTTATCCGACAACCGATCCATCTACCATTCCCGTTGAACTTGTGAAAGATCCTGAAGGCAAACCACTGTTGTGCGGTATGACGATTGGCAGTACCATCGTATATTTTCAGGCATGGAAGATACAAGCTGGTCGATGTGGTATCTTTCTACTCGATACTGATGTCAAAGAGAATGAAGAGGCGTTTCGAGGTCTTACGGCATTCGCCTATGGTGGAGACATGAACACTCGAATCCGCCAGGAGATGATTCTCGGCATTGGTGGCGTGAAGTTGCTTCGGGCTTTGGGGGTAAAGCCTGAAGTATATCATATGAACGAAGGTCATGCAGCGTTTCTTACTCTTGAGTTGCTGCGTGAACAGTTAGATGTTGGACTCTCAAAGCAGGAAGCTGAGGAAGCAGTGAGAAGTCAATGTATTTTTACCACTCATACACCTGTTCCTGCTGGTCATGATCACTTTCCCACCGATTTGGTGGAGTTTCATTTTCGGACGTACTCAGAATTGATGAAACTCCCGATGAACGAACTGCTGGAATACGGACGAGATTCTAGAGTAACTCCAGAAAATCAATTTGTAATGACAGTCCTCGGTCTCAAGTTCTCCCGCGCGGCAAATGGTGTGAGTAAAAAACATAGTGAGACCACAAGCGCGATGTGGGGTAATGTGTTCGATGGAGCTCATGGAAAGAAATCTTCTATTGGATGTGTTACAAACGGTGTCCACGTTCCAAGCTGGACATCTCGTACCTCTTGGGAGTTCTGGGAACGACACAATTCTCACAAGTGGAAGGAACATTTAAATGATCCTAGGTTTTGGAACCACGTGACAAATCCTAAGATCGTTTCCGACGAAGAACTCTGGGCGTTACGGTGTACATTGCGACGCGAGCTTATTGAGTTCATTCGCCAAGGTGCGCGGCACCTTCATGTCATTGGTGGCGTTCATGGTGAAGAAGCACTTGCGCACTTGTTATCCAGTGATGCATTGACTATAGGCTTTGCCCGTCGTTTTGCTCCCTATAAACGTGCGTCGCTTCTTTTTTCCAATCTCTCGCAAGCTGCAACGCTCTTCAGTGATCCTCAGCGTCCTATCCAGATCGTTTTCGCAGGCAAAGCTCATCCCCGCGATGGGGAGGGGAAAGAGTTTCTTCGACGCATTATAGACATTGCCCGCGAGCATCCTTTTTTTGGAAAAGTGTTGTTCATTGAAGATTATGATATGAACATTGCACGCTACCTTGTTGCGGGCTGTGATGTCTGGTTAAATACGCCGCGTCGTCCGTTCGAAGCGAGTGGAACAAGTGGGCAAAAAGTGATCATCAATGGCGGTCTTCATGTCAGTGTTTTAGATGGGTGGTGGTACGAAGCCTACAACAGCAAGATCGGTTGGGCAGTCGGTCGAAATGGTGATGATAATCTCTCTTCAGAAGAAATTGATCGCCGTGACGCGGAATCATTATACGATATCTTGAAGAACGAAGTGATCCCGTTGTTTTTTGATCGGGACCGGGAGGGGATTCCCCGCCAATGGATTGCTAAAATGCGGAATGCTATGCGAACGATTATTCCAGTCTACAACACACACCGAATGGTGATGGACTACGCGAAGAAGTACTACTTTCCGAAAAAGTAAACGGTTGGTGTAATCGTTTAGTTGATTCTATTTGAAACAAAACAATTGCTACAATGCCTTTCCGGTTTCTTTATCAAAGAAGTGAAATTTTGTTATATCGAAGAAAAGATCGATCAATCGTCCAACTGGTGGCTGATTATCAGCAGAAATGCGAGAAACGTATTGCTTGTTCAATTTATCCAATGTAAAGTAAATAAAAATTTCATTCCCAACTGGTTCCCGCACTTGTATTTGAACTGTCACTTTTTGGCTCATATCGTTGAGGGGTTTTGTTGTGATGTGTTCAGGGCGGATGCCAAGCATGAGGTCTTTGTTCTCATAAGAGCTGAGATGTACTCCTAAGTGCTGTGGGACTAAAAACTTCAGGTCACCGGGAACTGTTTGAAACATTAATTCACCATCACGTTTCAACCTGCCCTCAAAGAAATTCATTGTTGGACTCCCAATGAAACTTGCAACGAAGCGGTTTTCAGGTTTGTTATAAATGGTCAGCGGTGGATCGACCTGTTGCACGATTCCGTCTTTCATCACGACAATGCGATTTCCCATCGACATTGCTTCAACTTGGTCATGCGTTACGTAGATCATCGTCGTCTCAAGTTGATTATGGAGGCGGGAAATTTCAGTTCGCATCTGGACACGCAAGTTCGCATCAAGGTTACTGAGCGGCTCATCGAACAAAAACACCGTTGGTTGACGAACAATTGCACGTCCAAGCGCAACGCGCTGTCGCTCACCGCCTGAAAGCGCTTTTGGTTTCCGATCGAGAAACTCTTTGATACCTAACATCTCGGCGGTTCGCATAACACGCTGATTGATTTCTACTTTGGGATAGTTCCTCATTTTTAAGCCGAAGGCAAGATTCTCAAATATTGTCATATGTGGGTACAGCGCATAGTTTTGAAAGACCATTGCAATATCACGATCT
>JACQVI010000136.1 GCA_016209795.1 Ignavibacteriota bacterium | reverse complement strand
GTTTTATTTTTTGCCATAATTTATTTTGTCGATTCTTTTTTGAATACTGAAAGGAAAAATGATGGTTTGCCTTTGGTCTTAAATGTTTCCGGATAACTGTCACCTGACAAGTTGTAGCAAATTGTCAACTGCTCGTTTTCAAATTTATAAATTGCAGTAAAGTGTTTTCCGGTATTGACTCCTTCTTTGCCGTAAATGTCCATTTTCCCTTTGCTGTAAGTAACGATGCCTTTGTCAATACTTTCTGCTAAATAGGTATATGTGCTGTCTAGCAATGTCAGTTTTTGATTTTCAAAAGCAGTTGGAGGTAGAGACGTTCCAGCCATTTCCTGTTTTACAGGTGTCCAAATTCCGTTTAAAAAATTTGATTTTTCATTGGTTGTCGCACAGCCATTCACGGCGAAAATCAGAATGGCGATAAGACAGAAACATCGTCCGACACTGTAGATGCGTTGCATGAGAACGTCTCCTATAATGGTTATGGATTTAGTTGATTGTGGCGCATTGCGCTTAACGTCTCGCCGCACCACGCAGTGGTTTTTGGTGCTAAGAAAAATATCCATCGCTCTAACTTCGCTTACCAAAACGCACCAAAAACCATTGAGCGACGACTTAAATCCCTTTCAAATGACGGAGCGTCGTGGTGCGGCGTGTTATGTGCCGTTGCCCGTACCTTTGAATGAACTACTGTTCAGCGGAACCGATCTCTCGTCGAGCTTCGTCCACAAACCACTGTATCCGGCCCTGCAAAGTGTGGATTCGTTTGGCAATGTCAGCTTCGTTTTGTCGTACGCCTGACTTCTCTCTGCGCACAGAGTCGAACACACTGCATAGGTAGTCAAGATTCGGATGACTGTCGGTATCGCCAATGTACTTCTTGCGGGATTGGAGAACTTCAATTGCATTCATTTCTTCGATTGGCAAGTCTGACGGTTTGTTCAATCGCTGCGCGAAACTTTCAGGATAAATGCGTTGAACTATTTCTGCCGCAGCAAGTCCGCTCGCCAGATCCTTCAACCGTTTCTCTTTCTCATCTCGCTCATCCCGCTTGTTTTCTATGTTCACGAGTCGCTCCGTCAGTTTGGACAAGGCCCGTGTGTACTGAGCGAGCTTCCAGGTCGCGAAAACGAGACCGAGTGTCGCAAGAACCAAAGCAATGTCTGTAAATGTTATGGTCGTCGACTCGCATCCAACGAAAACAAACAAGAAAACTATGAACAGTGGTTTGTGGCTCATTTTCTGTTAGGGCAATGGCACATAACTAGTGTAACAACACACATATATGTGTTTATTTTCTTTATAGTACAAAACTCTGTCTCTTTCATAACCCCAAGCTATCTAATGGGCTGCGGATGGCAGCGATGTTCTTGGAACTCACATGGGTGTAAATTTCGGTTGTTTTAGAGCTTGAATGTCCAAGCAACTCCTGAATATATCGTAAATCCACTCCTTGTTCCAACAAATGGGTGGCAAAGGAGTGCCGAAGCGTATGGACGGTCGCCGGTTTTGTTATTCCTGCATGTTCAATTGCTTTCCGGAAGACCTGTTGGATACTGCTGAGACTGTAGGGCTTGCCGTCACGCTCTCCTTCGAAAAGGTATTTCACCGTTTTGTATACCGCTCGATATTGTGAAAGTTCATTCATAACTTTTTCAGAGAGCATCGTGAAGCGATCTTTTTTCCCTTTGCCGCCACGGATGTGGATCATTTTTCGAGCAGGATCAAAGTCTTCAAGTCGTAATCGTGTCGCTTCCCCGATTCGCAACCCTGCAGAATATATGACCATGAGCACCATTCTATGCTTCGGGTTGGTCACAGCAGAGAAAAGCCTTTTCACTTCATCCTGAGTTAGGACATCAGGGAGCTTTCGTTCTTTCCTCGGTCTCGGAATACTGCCAATCGCAAACGGCATCTTGTACAAATCAACATACAAAAAACGTAAAGCGTTAAACACTTAATTGACTGAAGAAGCAGCGAATTCTTCTATCTCGATTAAGTGAAGAAGATACGAGCGAATATCTGCATCTGTCAACTCACGAGGATGTCGTGGCGTGAAATATTTCACGAACGATCTCAAACAACTCAAGTATGCTTTCGTTGTTTTGTGAGCGTAGTTTCTCAGCCGCATCTCTTGCCTAACTGTCTCAAAAAACTTCAATTTGTTCTGTTGCACGCCCAAGTTTGTTGCCTTTGAAGAAAGTCTAACCCCCGAAATCAATATTCTAAGTATAGTAAAAATTTATCCCCTTGTCAAGTCCCCCGCCTGCCGCAGGCAGGGATCCGACCGTCCTTTGGTTGCCAACTCTCTACGAGACCGTAGGTCAACTCGTTGAGCGGGATCTGATACGAAATTTAACCTTGCATTCCATCGAAAATTGCTTATATTTATACAATTGAATCATCGGATCATTGTATCATTGAGCCATTTTTTCATTGCAGCAATGAATCGATGAATCAATGTCTCAATTTCCATGAATGCCCAATCACCTAAAATCGTCACCGTCCGCATATCACGGATAAATCCAAACGATAGAGACATTCTTCTTCCTGCATACGCCACGAACGGCTCGTCGGGAATGGATATGTACGCTGCGGTCGAGAAAGAAACGGTCGTCAAGCCGGGAGAAACCGTTCTTCTCCCGAGTGGTTTTCGCATCGAAGTCCCTCAAGGGTATGAAGCACAGGTTCGCCCTCGCAGCGGGCTTGCCATTAAGCATGGCATCGGCATCTTAAATTCTCCCGGCACAATTGATTCTGATTATCGAGGGGAAGTCAAAATCATTCTTACAAATTTTGGCAAGGAAAATTTCATCGTGCAGCGTGGTGATCGCATTGCACAGCTTGTCCTTGCACCTGTAGTGCGAGCGGAGTGGGTAGAAGTGAAAGAGGTTCAGCAAACGTCACGGGGAGCGGGTGGGTTTGGACATAGTGGTAGGTAAGAGGTGAGAGGTGATAGGTTATAGGTGAAAGGTCGTTAGGAAATGTGAATGTTGATGTAATGAGAGGGAGATGGAGTGCAGAGGGGCAAGTGAGTAAACAAACGGCGGAATGATGGAGTAGTGGTGTGTTGGAGTAATGGAATGGTAAAATATTGGAATGATGGAATACTGGAGTAATGGAATCATGAATCGATGACTCTGCACCAGAGGCGCATGAGCCTCCGGCTCAAATGGTTCAATCACAAAGAACAAAGTACCAAGTCAAAGAACGAGCTTGAATGCCTGAGACTGAGCATACCGAAGAGTTTAAAAAACTCTCTGAGATAATAGCATTCGTTGCGGGCATGGCATTGTTTTTGGTGTTTATCTACCAAATACTGCCTATCCTCTCGCCGTTTATTCTCGTTGCCGCAATTCTGTTTCTTCTCTATCCGGCAAGGCATCATCTGTATGTTCGGCGGATGATGTGGCTTGCCGTGTTTCTTTTTCTTCTCTGGTTTTTCCATGCACTGATTGGCACGCTTGCGCCATTCATCATTGCGTTCTTGTTGGCGTATCTCCTGAATCCATTAGTTGAAGTGTTCGAACAACGCAACATCCCACGCTGGCTTTCTTCGCTGCTCATTATTGTGGTGTTTCTCGGTGCAATCATTTCTTCAATCGTTCTACTGATTCCAACACTTGTAGGTCAGTTTCGTGGCATTATTGAAGGATTAACCGTGTTTGCCTGGAATACTGTCGATCAGATCAAACAAGGACAGTTGCTGACATGGCTCGAGAATGTTGGAATCCCAACAAACGATCTACGAGACATGATTGCCAATCAGCTCCCAACACGATTTGAATCAATTGTACGAGCGCTGCTCGAAGGAGCGCTTGGCTTTCTCACAAGTGTCTCAACGATCATCACTCAGGTATTCGGCCTTATCATCATTCCATTTACCACATTTTATCTGCTTATGGATTATCCAGCGATCCTTCAAAAGCTCAGGTCATTAATTCCTGTACCACGGCGGGAATCAGTGACTGTCTACATAGCCAAAATTGATGATATGCTCGGTCACTACCTGCGCGGCATTCTCCTCCTCGCCTTGATCCAGGGTATTGCTACAACGACCGGTCTTTTTCTCATTGGCATTCACTATGCTTTAGTCCTTGGTATTCTGACAGGTATCCTGAATTTGATTCCCTATATCGGGTTTTATAGTTGCCTGGTGTTGTCTGCGATCGTTGCATTATTCAGCGGAGATCCTGTAGTGGGGAAATTCATCGGGGTGATCATCTTATACGTCGGACTGAATGTGTTGGAGAATATGGTGTTGGCTCCGAAGATCGTCGGTAAAAAAGTAGGGGTGCATCCGATCCTGTTGATTCTCTCACTTGTTGTCTTCGGTTATTTTCTCGGCTTCGTCGGATTAGTAATTGCAGTTCCAATGACTGCGGTGATTCTGATGTTCGTAAAGATGTGGGAGGAGTACAATACATCCACGGCTGTCGCTGAAACCAAATGAGCGGTATTCTCTATCTTGTTGCTACACCAATCGGCAATTACGATGATATTACGTTCAGGGCTTTGAATATTCTCAAGTCGGCGGATGTCATCGTATGTGAAGAGCGGAAGGAAGGCAACCGCTTGCTTTCACAGTATGGAATTCCAGAAAAGGTAGTAGAGACGCTGAACGAACACAACGAAGCGGCTGCATCGTTTCATATTCTCGATCACTTGAAGCAGGGGAAAAACGTAGCACTGATTTCAGATGCAGGCACGCCGGTGTTTTCCGACCCGGGACAAATCCTTGTTCGAAAAGCTATCGAGCAGAAGATCACCATCGTTCCGATTCCCGGTACATCATCACTGTTGCCGGCGCTGACCATCTGTGGCTTTCCTATCGATCAATTTTTATTCTATGGATTTCTTTCTCCGAAAAGCAATCGTCGCATCTCTGAGTTGCGTCAGCTGCGGAATGAGCGACGGACGATGGTCTTCATGGATACTCCGTATCGTCTTGTTGCCTTGATGAAGGATTTGGCAGTGGTTTTTGGTGATGAGCGTGGAGTTTGCGTTGCCTTCAATCTTACGATGCCCGATGAGCAGATCTTTCGAGGCACAGCACCTGAATTGTATCGCTACTTTGAAAGGAAGAATATGAAGGGAGAATTTGTGATTGTTGTGGAAGGAGGGAAGGGGAAATGAAAAATTCAAAGTGTAGTGCAAGGCGCCATGGGGCTCTACGAGTCGTAGAATCTGTCCGAAAACCATTGCAAGCGTGGTAGCCGCAGGCTTCATGCCTGCGAAATTGGATCGAGAACGCAACCTGAAGGTTGCGGCTACCGAGTTTTCGGACACACTCGTAGACCAAAGGTGCTCACAAAATTAAAAAGTAAAAAAAGAATCTTGGGCAAATTTTCGTTTACTCACACCTCACATTGCACATCTGAGATTGCACATCTGAGATCATCCTGAGCTTGCTTCTCCGTTCTGTTTTCTCTATATTTTAATTAAAGGGTTTTTGGAACAATCTCACGACCATTGATGGAATTGCTACCGCAAGAATATCGGTCACCGCAGCTATACGGAGATTTCTGGTTTAACTCCGATCCCATCCCGATCTATGCATTGCAAGGGTACATCATCCTCATAGATTTTTGGGATTACACGTGCCAGGCTTGCCTTAGAGCACTGCCGTACGTGCAGGAATGGCATCGCCGATATAATGATAAAGGATTGGTAACAATTGGAGTACACACACCAGAGTTTCCGTTTGCACGTGATCCGATAAGAGTACGTAAAGCAATTGAACGATTAGGAGTCCACTACCCAGTTGTGATGGATAACGACTTCATCATCTGGAATGCCTATCGGACGAGTGTCTGGCCCACGAAGTATCTCATCGATAAAAATGGGTTCATCCGATACATTCATGCCGGAGAAGGATCGTACCAGAATTTTGAGCATGCAATGCAGGCGTTATTACATGAAGCAGGATATCATGCAGAGTTTCCGCTTATCATGGATCCCGTTCGTGACACTGATCGACCCGGTGCAATATGTTATCGAGTCACGCCGGAAATTCTTACAGGATGGCATCGGGGGACTCTTGGAAATGTTGAAGGTTATTCTCCTGAATCAACCATACACTATGAAGATCCCAGCTTCTACATTCCAGGGCGGCTCTATCTGCATGGTAACTGGTTGAATGATAGAAACTCTGTGCGATTAAATGAAACCGATGGCAAAGAAGGATATCTTCTCATCACGTATCAGGCGAAAGAAGTCAATGCTGTGATCAAGCCCGAGGGTGAAAAAAATTTTCAGGTGTTTGCTCAGCAAGACGATCGGTACTTGACTTTAGAAAATCAAGGAGATGATATCTTGACCGATGAGGAGGGAAGGAGTTACTTCCTCGTCAGAGATGCAAAGCTGTATAACATTGTCAAGAACAAAGAATTTGGTGAGTACAAGCTGAAGCTGAGCACTCGTGCCAACGGGTTTACACTGTATTCTATTTCATTTGTCTCATGTGTTATTCCGGAGATGAGTATTCATAGCTAACGGAGTCATAAAGCAGACACTGGTACGGCGGTTTGATCTCATCTTTGGAGAGGTGGGACAAAATCGCCGTTATTGTTTTCGAATCTATCTTAAGTTAAAGACCGAAAAGGAGTAAGATTCATGAAGAAGGGTGCGTCAAAACCACAGGTGGTAAGAGAATCTAAATCAAAGTACCAGACGTTCAAGAGAATAACATTTGATCAACATATCAGGGGTGGACAGGCTTGTATTCGAGGAATGCGAATACCCGTTTCACTCGTTGTAAGTCTCGTTACAAGCGGTATGTCGGTGAAGGAGCTTGTCAAGGAATATCCTGATCTTGAGCCTGGAGACATAGGCGAGGCGTTGCGTTATGCAGCGTGGCTTGCGTGTGAGGAAGTGAGTGTAAGTTAATGATTGATCTTATGCATAAAGATGAAAATGGGACTGTAACTGCTTATGTTGAATCTCACCCTACCCTCCCTTTACTAAAGGGAGGGTTTGGGAGGGATTCACTGTTTAGAGAAGCTCAGAAATACTGGAGATGCATAACAACCATCAAAATCTAAAATCTACAATCTAAAATCAGTGACAAAATCCTTTCTTGACATACTGAAAGAAAAAGTCATCGTTTTCGATGGCGCGATGGGTGTCAGCATCCAGACGCAGAACTTAACTGCGGATGACTTCGGCGGGGAGAAATACGAAGGGTGTAATGAATACCTTGTCATAACAAAGCCATCATCCGTCGAAAAAATCCATGCGGATTTTCTTGAAGTTGGCTGCGACGTCATCGAAACGGATAGCTTTGGCTCAACACCAATTGTGTTAGGAGAATACGGTCTTGCCGATCAAGCATATACACTGAATTATGAAGCGGCGAAGCTTGCTCAACGTGTTGCACGGGATTTCTCTACTCCAGCACATCCACGAATCGTTGCTGGCTCGATGGGTCCAACGACAAAACTTCCTTCTCTTGGACATATCAGCTTCAAAGAGATGGAGACTGCATACTATATTCAAGCCAAAGGACTTGTTGAAGGCGGCGTTGATCTTCTCTGTGTTGAGACGTGTCAGGATATTCTGCAGGCGAAAGCAGCATTAGCTGGTATCTTCATGTATTTAGCAGAGGTGCGAAAGAAAATTCCCATCATTGCTTCTGTTACTATTGAAGCAATGGGAACGATGCTTCTCGGGACGGAAATCTCGGCGGCGATGACGTCGCTTGAACCGTACGACATCGATCTTATCGGAATGAACTGTGCCACGGGTCCAAAGGAGATGTCGGAGAATGTACGTTTTCTCTGTGCAAACAGTCCGAAGCCGGTCTTTGTCATGCCAAATGCTGGCGTTCCTGAGAATGTGGGAGGGCGACCGCACTACAGACTCACTCCTGATGAGTTGGTGTACTATCTCTCTCACTTTGTAAAAGACTTAGGTGTAAATGTCGTCGGTGGATGCTGTGGTACGACAAAAGAGCATTTGAAGAAACTTGTCGAAGCGGTGGGATCACTATCACCAACGCCTCGCAAGCAAGAATTTTCGCCAAGCTGTTCAAGCTTATATCAAAGTGTTCCATTTCATATCGATCCTCCACCAATTCTTGTAGGCGAGCGAACGAATGCCAACGGCAGCAAGATGTTCCGTGAGCTTCTTGCGAAAGAAGATTGGGAAGGCATGGTAGCAATGGGAAAGCAGCAAGGGCGGGAGGGGGCTCATATCCTTGACGTGTGCACGGCGTATGTCGGTCGTGATGAGGCTCGTGACATGCGTGAGCTTATCACTCGATTCAACACGCAGATCACTGTTCCCTTGATGATCGATTCGACTGAGCCGCCGGTGATTGAAGAAGCGTTGCAGCGGATTGGCGGCAAAGCGATTGTCAATTCCATCAACATGGAAGATGGTGAAGAACGGATGGCGAGAGTTCTGCCTCTGTGCAAGAAGTACGGTGCTGCCGTCATCGCCCTCACAATTGATGAACAAGGAATGGCAAAAACTGCACAGCGAAAATTAGAGATTGCACGGCGAATCTATCATCTTGCAACTCAGAAATTCAGCATGCGAGAGCACGATCTCATCTTCGACACACTGACCTTCACCCTTGGCTCGGGCGATGAGGAATTTCGAAAAGCGGGCATCGAAACCGTCGAGGCGATCAGGCTCATCAAAAAAGAGTTTCCTAACGTGCACACAAGCCTTGGTGTAAGCAATGTTTCGTTTGGTCTGGCACCTCATGCGCGGCATGTTCTTAACAGCGTCTTCCTGCATTATGCCATTGAGTATGGGCTTGACATGGCGATTGTTCATGCCTCGAAGATACTTCCGCTGTACAAAATTTCTGAAGGAGAACAGGAACTTTGCCGAAAGTTAATCTTCGATGAGCGTACGGATGGCTATGATCCACTGCAAGCGTTGATCGCTTACTACTCCGCAAAGAAGGGTGAAGTGAAGAGGGTGGAAAAAGTGGCGGCTACTGTTGAAGAGCGTTTGAAAAACCGCATCATCGAAGGCAATAAAATCAACATGCAGTCGGATCTCGACGAAGCGTTGAAACAATATGCAGCGCTTGACATCATCAACAATATTTTACTGGATGGGATGAAGATTGTCGGTGATCTCTTTGGCAGCGGACAAATGCAGCTTCCGTTTGTCTTGCAGTCGGCTGAAGCGATGAAGGCTGCCGTGGGCTATCTCGAGAAGTTCATGGACAAAGCTGCATCTACCAGCAAGGGAACTATGGTCATTGCTACGGTGAAAGGAGATGTGCACGATATCGGGAAAAATCTGGTCGACATCATCCTGACGAACAACGGCTATAAGGTGATTAATTTGGGTATCCAGTGCCCATTGGATAGAATGCTTACAGCGTGTCACGAACACAACGCTGATGCAATTGGTATGTCTGGCTTGCTGGTGAAGTCGACGCTGATTATGAAACAAAATCTTGAAGTGATGAACGAGCGTGGTGTTTTGCGGCCGGTCATTTTGGGTGGTGCGGCGCTCACTCGTCGTTATGTTGAGCAAGACCTTCGGCAGATTTACAAAGGCGAGCTGTACTACGCAAACGATGCTTTCGATGGTCTTCGATACATGGAGCAGATCGCCTCACGAAGAAATGGTGACAGACCAATTGCAGAAATGCCAATCGTTACTCCCAAAGCAACGGAGGAAGAAGACGAAAATCTCATTGGACTCGAAGCAAAAATTGCGATGTCTAAAAAAATTGCACAACAGGTTTCTAAAACTGTTACCACTGCAGAAATCCCATTACCACCGTTCTGGGGAGCGAAGGTTGTCGAGAATATTGCTCTAGAAGAAATTTTTTGTTACATCAACGAAGCAGCGCTCATTCGGGGTCAGTGGCAGGTACGAAGAGGGAAATTGACTGAGGCTGAATACAAAAAAATGCTGGATCAGAAAGTGTATCCTGACTTCCAACGGTTAAAAACGATAGTGAAGCGAAAACTCTTGCTTGATCCGAAGGTTGTCTATGGTTATTTTCCATGTCAGTCCGATGGGGATGATCTCATTATATATCGACCGACCAATGCGAACGATCCAACAGCAACGTGGAATGCAATTCCCGAACTCGCAATCCGCAATCCGCAATCCGCAATCCAAGATCTCAAAGAATGGATACGTTTTAGATTCCCTCGTCAAACGAAAGGTCGATTTTTCTGCATTTCGGATTTCTTTGCCTCAAAAGATTCTGGGAAGATTGATGTTGTTGCATTTCACTTGGTGACAATGGGAAAGGTCGCATCTGAACATTCTGCGCAATTGTTTAAGTCCAACAACTATAAAGACTATCTTTACTTCCATGGACTAAGCGTAGAATCTGCTGAGGCGCTGGCAGAGCTGTGGCACAAGAAGATCAGGGAAGAGCTGAATATTCACCAGAACGATGCACAGGAAATTAAGAAGCTGTTCAGTCAACATTATCAAGGCTCACGTTATAGCTTTGGCTATCCAGCATGTCCAAGTCTTGAAGACCAATCGAAGCTCTTTGAACTTCTGAAGCCTGAGCGGATCGGTGTAACGTTGACGGAAGAGTATCAACTTGTTCCTGAGCAATCGACCTCTGCCATCATCGTTCATCATCCCGAGGCGAGGTATTTTAATGTTTAAAATTAACCTCCCGTAGGTTCAGAACCTGCGGGAGGTTTACTAGAATAAAGCTGGCTTGCGAGTTACAAGATAGTCAAGTCGATTAGCGCATGAGCAGCATCTTCTTCACATCAGTGAATTTGCCTGCTTGGAGTCGATAGAAGTAAACACCACTTGGTAAATTGCTGGCATCGAAACTGACGATTTTATAGCCAGCATCTTGCATCCCATTCACGAGCGTTGCGACTTGCCTACCGAGAATATCGTACACAACTAATTTTAAATGGTCGGTCTTCGGTAAAGTGTATGATATCCGTGTCTCTGGATTGAAGGGATTCGGATAGTTCTGACTAAGTGAATAGACCTGTGGAATTAACGCAGTACCCGCTTGAGCCTCAAGGTGAATAGTCCCGTCTGTATATGTGCTAAATACAAAAGTGCCCGAGCCAGTGAGTGACATCCGACTCTTGCCACCGTCCATTCTGAGCCAATACTTCACGTTGTTCTCCGTGCGGAGTTCCCAACGTAGCGTCATGGGATACACCGCAGTCCTAACAACAATAGGTATCTCTATGACACCATTTTCGGGTGAGATGGCATGGATATAGTTATTCGACTTAAAACGAGCATCGAAGGATCCCTCAGGAGGCGGAGGTGGCATCTCCTCGCTCGCTGTTTCTATCCCATTGCCTTTTGATAAATATAACGTGATGTTCCGCACATACATCTCCTGTCTTTGATCAATTCCATCAATGACGGTAAACTTATCGAGTGAAGCTAAGAAATCGATGCCACCTGAGACTTTCGGAGGTGCAGCAATAAGTGTCAACGTACCACTTCCATTACATTTTACCCAAAAGCCTAAGCCGGCTTCTAAGGTAGTCACCGCTACATAGCCGTTGTTGTACTTAAAGTATGATGAGATTACAATGCCTGGAGGATTTTGAACCACAGAAGATGTTGCTACGTTTTTGGAAATCGATCCGATCATATTCCACAGGTTAGCAACTCGCATGGCATAGCTGTAGATCGGGGCGCCTAAGTTTGTTTCCGAAGCACCTGCTGGAAATTTTATCCAGTAGCCTTCACCGTTTTTTAACGGATCGGTGACAACATAGCACTGGCATGTCGTATCCCAGCGTGATGCACTTGAAATTGAACTCGGATAGACTGCCGCTTTAGCAAAATCGTGTACCACTACAGGTACACCAACCATGTTCCAGTTGGCTACCAGTGGTGGAACAACTTTGTATGTACCAAACCGCTCAAGATCCGCTTGGTAGATTGCTGTATTGTTGATAACGGTCGTATTGTCAGACCAGACAGGGAACGCGTAGCCTTTATTTGAGCTTATAGCATTATAATCACCCATGTAGCCATTACTATATACAGGATATGGCATGAAGGCATAATCGCTTATACGATACTCCCTGAAGTTAGCTCCTCCGTCGTAAGATTGAGCGGCCCACGCTTCTGTCATTTGATTCACAGGTGAAGTATTATCATTCCTGCTATCCAAGAATGTAACATTGACAACGCCATCGGTATTTACTGTTACCCATGGCATCCATTGGTCTCTGCCATTACCTTGGGTGTCCTTATTTACTCGAATAGGTGTCGTCCAAGTTGTCCCGTCATCTGACGATTTGCTTAGTAAAATATCGGGATCACCGTATCGTCTATCAGCCCATACAAGGTACATATGACCATTGTAACTTCCTCCACTCTGATCAACTGCCATCGATGGAAAACTGTTAACACGGATGAGTTGACCAGTAGTGTTCTTGTACGTCCACCAGTCCCTGATACCTGTAATGTTAAGGATCCTGACGGGGGATGCAAGCCAAGAGCTTCCTCCATTAGTAGATTTGTTGAACCCGATTCCATCCTCACCATAGACGCCGGGTCCCCAATCATCATAAACCGCCCAAACGGCATATAACTGTCCGCTTGATCCAATACTGAGATGAACACCCTGTGAGTGAGATCCGCCAGTAACAGTTGTGCTGATATTTACTGGGGTACTATATGACGTACCACCATTTGTTGACCTAGATAATCGTATAGGAAAGGGCGAGGTGGTAAAGTCTGTATATGCAACATAGATATAGTTTTGATAAGAACTATTAGTCACGTCAATTGCCATGTGATTTTTATCCGGGTCACCTGCACTCGGTATTTCAACATAGTTTCCCCATGTAGAACCGCCATTCGTAGACTTCTTAACTCGCAGTTTCCATCCAGAGACATCCTCTAAGTAATTAAAAAAAGTGTTATTACTTGCATCGAAAGCAACTGCCGGGTCTGAACTCCATCCTACACTAGGAAGTTGGTCACCCCCAGACCAAGTCTGGCCTCCGTCAGCGGAGTAATAATAACCTTGCCTTGGCGTAGTTGTAGTAGTTCCAATTTGAGTATTCGCTCCGACCAATAGCTGGTCCGTGTTATTTGGATTAACTGCTATCGTGAATTCCGTTTGATGATTGCTGCTGGGATAAATACGGATGTCTGGCGCTTGGCTGCTTGACCCCGAACTCTGAGGTGGAATAAATGGTGGTGCAAGTTGAGCGCCAGATTGTATTCTTACTAACTTAGGCTGCTGAGCTATTACAGAAGAAAGAGCCAGAAGACATGCAAGAACTTGCAATATGACTATATATGGTTTCATAACTTACTCCCCTTATGAAAAGTGGTTGATATTGTGAATTAAAAAATGTACATTTACAAAAAGAGAAAGCCCTCAAAGGATACTCAATCCTTCGATGTGTTTTCTAGCGAAGACTGTTGAGGGCGAGTGCCTTGGGGGCTTTCTATTTTAGAGGTGGAGAACGATCATGGTGCAAGATTTTCATCTTACTATTACCATCCTTTTTGATAGCACCCCTTCAGGTGTGGTAAGACGATAGAAGTACACACCGGAAGGATAAGTTGTACCGTTGAATAAAATCCAGTGCTTACCAACACTCAGATTGCCTACTAAGAGCGTTTGAATTTTTTGTCCAATCAGATTATAGACTTCAAGGGTCGCATGTTCTTGTCGTGAAAGAATGAACTGGATTCTTGTTTCAGGGTTAAACGGATTGGGATAATTCTGATATAAGGCATACCGATGTGGTAAGATTTCATCCGTCTTGACGGAAGTCACACGATCAAAGATATAAATACCGCTTCCACTCGGCTCCGATGTTACTCCAACATAGAGTCTGTTATAGAGTGTATCGATAGCAATTGCACCAACGTGTCCGGCGTCTGGTAATCCACTTCTAAATGACGACCAGTCTTCTCCTCCATTTGTACTTCTGAAAAGTATGTCGTCAGGAATCTGTAGCGTACCAGTTCCAATAAATATTTCTTCTGGATTTTCTGGATTTAGTGTTAAGGCCGATATGCTTCTGTTGAGAGTACCTAAACCATTATTCTTCTCTGTCCATGTTACTCCTCCATCGGTAGACTTAAAGACACCACCGGGCAGGCTTCCATCTGTGTAGACCGTGGCATAAAGAGTTTCAGGATGTTGTGGATTGAGAGCAAGAAGTGTTAGTTGACTTTGGGGCTGAAAGCCAAGTGAAAGCGGGAAGAAACTTTGCCCTTTATCGGTGCTTTTGTATACTCCGTAAAGGGAACCAAAATACATGATGCTATCATTTGTCGGTGAAATTACCATCGAGTAAAGGAAGGCAATACTAAGACTATCAAGCCTTTGCCAACTTCCACCCCGATCCGTAGATCGATGGACAAAGCCTGGACCTACGACTGCATAGACAGTTCGATAGTCCATTGGGTCAATCACAACTACAGGCGACGGGTCTCTTCGTCCAATAAAAAGTCTTTGCCAGGTTACCCCGCCATCGGTTGTCATACTGATATCATTGCTGCTTGGATCAAGTCCATAATGGGAGGCATAAATTCGTTTCGAGTCGAATGGATCGACCTGTAACGCGCCTATATCGGTACTGGGACCAGCTAAGATCGTATCCCACTGTTTACCTCTGTCAGTGCTTATCATGAACCTATTTCCCATGGCGTACAACGTATCTGGATCACTTATGTAAATTACAATGTTCTGAATAGGAATGCCAAATGTACCAGCAGCAATCATCCACTGCGACTGCTGGGGAAAGGCGAAACTGCAAACAAGTAACAAGCTCCAAACTATTGCAATGAATTTCATCATCCGTAATTAATCGGAATCTTTTTAAAAGTCAAGCCCCAGTGCTTATTATTGGGTAAAATTTTTGGGTAAAGTTTTTGGGGAGTTAGGATGTATCATACTGCTTACGCAGTTGTGTAAATGCGATCCCGTACGCTCGAGGCACCCACTGGTAAAATGCTCGTGCGCCAGGAATGCCAAGTTCTTTTGCTATCCCGATTCCCACACGCTCTCCTCTCCGCAGAAGTTCTTCGAGCCGTGCTTTTCTTCTCAGCTCGATATTCTCGTGAAACGTCATGCCCGTCTCTTCACGAACTATTCGCTCCATATCTGATGGGTCACGCCGGAACTTCGTACTGACACTCTTGAGTGTAATTCCTCGATTCCAGTTTGCCTCGATGTAATGAACAATGTTTTTGTGATCGTCTTTCTGTTTTCCCATAGCTGGCTCCTCAATATTTTTTTTGGGGGGTATAAACTTGAGCATAAAGTGTGTTGAGTCCTCTTTTGGAAAGCTGTGTTGAGAAAAGAAGTTTCGATATGATGTGCTTAAATACCATTTGCTTGCCAAATGTTGAGTAATGTCCCTTTTTAAGATTTACAATCCTCACAACTCTTGGGGGGGGGCATCTTATAGTATGCCTACTAAAGTATAACAAAACTGCGAATGATTGTCAACTATTTTTAAGCAGGAGTTGTATATCTCTTGCGAGAGAGTAGATCATTCAAAGCCAGAAAATCTCGAAATAGCTGTTTAAAATGGAAAGGATCTTCTTTGAATTGGGCTGATCTGTTGTATTTCACTTAATTTTTGGGTAAGTTAAGGGCGTTATGGCAACGATGATCACAGAGGAATGCATCAACTGCGGGGCATGCGAGCCTGAATGCCCAAACATTGCCATCTATGCTGGTGGAGTATCCTGGGAGTTGAATGGCGTTAAGCACGAACCTCTGTCAATGGATTTCTATTACATCGTCCCTGAAAAATGCACAGAGTGTGTGGGCCATTTCGACCGAGAGCAATGTGCTGCGGTCTGTCCCGTTGATTGCTGTGTCCCCGATCCTAACCATGTAGAGACAGAAGAGGAGTTGTTCGAGCGTGCGAAGAAGCTGCATCCCGACCGTGAGTTTCCGGAACTTTCTCCTGCAACGTCGCATTTTAGGAAATGAAAATAGCCAACTACGAAATCCATCCGATTGAAACGGGGCGATTTGGACTAGATGGTGGAGCGATGTTCGGTATTGTCCCAAAGCCGCTCTGGAGCAAAACCAATCCCCCTGACGAGCGCAATCGCATCGAGCTTGCTGCTCGGGCATTGTTAATCATTGGGAATGGAAAAAAGATTTTAGTCGATAATGGCAACGGATCGAAGTTTTCAGACAAGCAAGTGGATATTTACCGTCTCAACATGAACCAATATGAACTCCACAAGTCACTAAGGCAATATGGACTTACTACGAGCGATATTACGGATGTTATTTTAACACACTTGCATTTTGATCATGCTGGTGGATCAACGTACCGAGACAATGGTGTCTTGAAGCCAACGTTCCCGAATGCAAGATACTATGTTCAAAAGGCACAGTGGGAGCAGGCTTTGAATCCATCCGAAAAAGATCGAGGAAGCTATATGGCGGATGATTTTATCCCCTTGAAAGAACATGGTGTGCTGGAGCTTGTTGAAGGTGAATTTGAAATTTTCCCAAACATCTCTCTGCTTCTTGTGAACGGACATTCGACTGCCTTACAGCTTCCAAAGATTTCTGATGGCAAGATGACACTGCTCTATAGCGCCGATCTTTTTCCCACAAGCTCACACATTCCTTTGCCGTACATCATGGCATATGACTTGAGACCATTAATGACATTAGAAGAGAAAAGAAAAGTACTCACAAATACGTGTGAAGAAGACTGGATACTTTTCTTTGAGCACGATCCGAAAATCGTAGCAGGAAAAGCCAGGAGAACGGAGAAAGGTTTCACATTTGATGCACCAGTTGCGTTCGATTGAATGGGGAACTGCGAATTGTTATATACTATTGAGCAGACTATTGAATGTATTATTTAACAGGTGAAATAAAACATAAAGCTATTGAGCTTGGCTTCAACAAAGTCGGCATTGCCCGCACGGATTTTCTTGAAAAGGAGTCTCAACAGCTTTCTGAATGGCTTGCCAGAGGGTATCACGGCACGATGGAATGGATGGCAAGGAACTTCGAGAAACGTGTCGATCCTCGAAACGTTTTACAGGATGCGAAATCTGTAATTGCTGTTGCTATGAACTACTACACAAATGTTCAACACAGCGATGATGAACTGACGGGGAAAATTTCCCGCTATGCATGGGGAGACGATTACCATGATATCATGGCTGAGCGACTTTGGAAGCTGTTGGAGTTTATCCAGAACCAAGAACCAAGTGCGAAAGGGAAAGTCTATGTCGACACTGGACCAATCATGGATAAAGTCTGGGCGCAGCGAGCAGGCATTGGCTGGATTGGGAAACATACGAATGTGATTACACAAGACCTTGGCTCATGGGTGTTTCTCGGTGAAATCATTCTCGATCTTGAGTTAGAGTATGACGCTGAAGCAACAGATCACTGTGGAAGCTGCACGCTGTGTATCGAGGCATGTCCAACTCAGGCTATCGTCGTGCCGTATGTTCTTGATTCGAATAGGTGTATTTCGTATTTAACCATCGAGCATAAAGGGAAGATACCTGAGGAGATGGCTGACAAATTTGACCGTTGGATTTATGGATGCGATATTTGTCAGGATGTGTGTCCATGGAATCAGAAATTTTCGAGCCCGGCAGATGTTAAGGAGTTTTTTCCAAGAGAATGTAACATTGCTCCGAACCTTCACGAACTTGAAGAAATGACCGAAGATGAATTCCGAATCAAGTATCGTAATAGCCCAATGAAGCGAACAAAACATGCAGGTCTTACTCGTAATGCTAAAGCCGTAATGGCCATAAACACTACGCTTGAATCTACAATCTAAAATCCAAAATCTAAAATGGAAGCGAATCATTACAAAATCATTATCATCGGCTCAGGTGCGGCGGGTTTAACCGCTGCTCTTTACACAGCAAGAGCTAATCTCAATCCGCTGGTCTTCGAAGGCATCCAACCGGGAGGTCAGTTAACAATCACAACAGACGTAGAAAACTATCCGGGTTTCCCTGAGGGAATACTAGGTCCAGAATTAATGGATCTATTCCGTAATCAGGCACAACGATTTGGAGCGAAAACGATATTTCAGGATGTCACAAAGGTGGATTTCTCAAAGCGTCCATTCCGCATCTACTCAAATGATCAAGAATATCTTGCCGATGCAGTCATCGTTGCGACTGGAGCTTCTGCCAAATTACTTGGTCTTGAATCCGAGAAAAAATACATGGGCTATGGAGTCTCAGCGTGTGCAACATGCGACGGCTTTTTTTTCAAAGGACTTGAAGTTGCAGTTGTAGGCGGCGGAGATACTGCAATGGAAGAGGCTACGTACTTAACAAAGTTTGCTTCTAAGGTTACAGTCATTCATCGACGAGATCAACTCCGTGCATCGAAGATCATGCAAGATCGTGCAGTCAGAAATCCTAAGATTTCCTTCGTTTGGAATTCTGTCGTAGAGGAAGTTCTGGGGAAGGAAGAGAACAAGAAAAAGGTTGTTACCGGTATTAAGCTCCGAAATTTGAAGACGGGTGAGACGTCGACACTTCGAACAGATGGCTTATTCATTGCCATTGGTCATGAACCAAACACTCAAATCTTCAGAGGTCAAATTGAGATGGACGAGAAGGGGTATATCCTGACGAAAGATGGCTCGACACGAACAAATGTTCCGGGAGTCTTTGCTGCTGGTGATGTTGCTGATGCTGTTTACCGTCAAGCAGTGACGGCAGCAGGAACAGGGTGTATGGCTGCTATCGATGCAGAAAGGTATTTAGAGGCTCAGCACGATTAACCTCAGATTCAACTGTCTTTAATTGTCATATCTTTGTCAGCTTGTCTGATTCACGTCTAACGTTTTTTCATTCATCTGACAATTCGTCGAAAAGAATTTAGCGCACTTCCGTCGCCTTCCTTAAAAATCGGTTTATTCCAACGGAATTTAAGTTATCATCTTTTGGCACACGATATGAGAATGTTTTTAGATGACAAACCTCAAATTCACTGTAAACGATAATGAAAGGAGAATAATACTATGACACTCATTCGTTGGAATCCCTTACGAGATGTTACTGCATGGCATCCAGTAAGCGATTTAACTTCAGAGTTTGAACGCATGCAGCGCGAGATTGATCGTATGTTTGATCGATTCCGTGGTGGAATGATTGACGATGGGTCTGCCTCGACATGGTTGCCTACTGTCGATATTGCCGAGCAGGAAAATGATTACGTTGTGAAGGTTGATCTTCCCGGAGTGAACAAGAGCGACGTAAAGATCACGGTGCAAAACGACGTGTTGACGATTCGTGGTGAGAAGAAGCAGGAGAAAGAGAAAAAGGGCGAGAATTACCATCGTGTCGAGCGTTCCTACGGATCGTTCCAGCGATCATTCACACTTCCTTCCTCGGTCATGAGTGATAAGATTGAGGCTTCATACGACAACGGTGTTCTCACAATTACATTACCGAAGGTCGAAGAAGCCAAGCCAAAAGAGATCGAAGTGAAGGTAAAGTAACTCTAACATTCTGTATGGAACGAGCCTGAAGGCTCATTCCAAGTCTGCAGATAGGACGGACGATTGGCAAAGTAGCTGCTGATCGTCCGTTTTTGTTTTATTTGACGTGTTTGACTTTGTACTCATAGTTTCGTATAATTAGCTGGAAAATCAATAAGTTACGGATTCTTTGATGGTTTGATTGGGTCGTGAATAGGTCAACAAAAATATTTTTGTCGGTCGTAGCATTGCTGCTCTTTATTGGTCTGGGGATAACCGCTTTCTTTTACCTTGTCTTCGTAAGTGTTGCACATCGTGATACTGAAATTGTCAGCGGATCCGGTCAGAAGATTGCCGTTATTGAATTAAAAGGGATCATTCTTTCGTCCGAAGAGATTGTAAGGCAATTCAAAAAATTTCGTGAAGATCGATCAATCAAAGCTGTCCTCTTTCGGGTGGATTCACCCGGCGGCGGAGTTGTAGCTAGTCAGGAAATTTATGAAGAGGTCAAGAAGACTCGTAACCAGGGTAAGCCGGTTGTTGTTTCGATGGGGTCAGTTGCTGCAAGCGGCGGATATTATGTTTCCTGTGGAGCGAATAAAATTGTTTGTAATCCAGGAACGTTGACAGGCAGCATAGGTGTCATTTCTCAGTTTATGCGCTTCGACCCACTGATGAATAAGATTGGAATTGGTGTCAATACCATTAAGAGCGGAAAATTTAAAGATGCCGGAAATCCATTTCGAGAAATGACCAAGGAAGATAGAGCATATTTTCAAAATCTTATGGACGATGTTCATCGTCAGTTTATAACAGTTGTAGAAACTGAACGAAATCTCGATCATGAGTCGGTTGTCGAGAATGCAGATGGTCGAGTCTTTACTGGAGAAGCAGCGGTTGAACTTGGATTGGTGGATACATTAGGAACATACCAAGATGCAGTTGCTATTACTGCTGCGATGGCTGGTATCAAAGGGGAGCCTACAATCGTGAAAGAACGCAAGCGGCGAATTTCGTTTGTCGATTGGTTCCTCAGTGACTCCAAGGTTTCTGAGTTATTAGATTTAAAAGAACAATTACTCGACCAACCGATTCTCCAATATCGAATGGTACATGGATTTTAGCTCACTGCTCGTCGGACTAAATGATGGGCAATGTCCAACACTACAAGGAGACTTGCTTTGACAAAAGCAGATGTTGTTGATCATATAGCTGTAGGCACTGGTTTAACGAAGGTAGAAACTGAGGCTGTCGTTGATGGTTTCATCCAGACGGTTATCGAGGCACTGAAAGAAGGGAAGAATATCGAGATTCGAGGATTTGGCAGCTTCAAAACGAAGAAACGAAAAAGCAGAATTGCACGCAATCCACGCACGGGTGCACAAGTAAATGTGGATGAGCACTACGTACCATTCTTCAAAGTATCCAAAGAATTGCGTATGGTTGTCAATGACGCCATGAAGAAGAAACAGCCCTTCTCACTGTGAGTATCATTCAACGTTCGAAATGATTCCAAACATCACATGTAGAAACTGTGGCGCCGAAGTAGCATCGTCAGACCGCTTCTGCAGTTCTTGTGGTCAGAAAACAGATCGGAATGCATACGAGCAAGCCTTCATCTCTTCTGAACCAATAGCGCAAACAACACTTGTCAATTCCAGCGAGACGAGATGCTCGCTTTGTGGACAATACAATCCAGCATCAGCATCATATTGTGAAAGCTGTGGCAATGCCTTGACACATAGTTCAAAACAAAGCTCTAAGGTTCAACGGCAAGAGAAGCAGCAAGCTAAGCGCTCTTCTTTTCTTATTCCATTAACATTTTTTCAAAGCTGGAAACTCACTGTGGCTCTTGCGGTTCTTTTTGTCTTTGTTATCGTTATACTCAAAGCAACGCGGCGAGACGATCCTCATACGAGCGGAATATCTCCCCACACTGCAGAACTTATCAATGAAATAGAAACGTTACAAAAAAGAGTAGATAACAACCCGAACGATACTCAAGCCTTGCTTCGGTTAGCGAACGTCCTACACGATGTGAAGTTTTTTCCTCGTGCAATCGAAGTGTACGAACGGTATTTAGAACTGGATCCATCAGATCCGGATGCACGAGTTGATCTCGGAATTTCATACTTTGAGTTGTCAATGGCTGATACAGTTCGAGGGAACGAATACATTCAAGCAGCACGCAATGAAATGGAAAAAGCGCTTCGTTACGCTCCACAGCATCAACTTGCATTGTTCAATCTTGGCATTGTGAGTTTACACAGTGGAGATATTGAAGAAGCAAATGGCTGGTTCAAGAAATGTATTGCGATTAATCCAAACACTGAATCAGCAAAGAAAGCACAGCAATTACTTAATCAACATTCATTCAAAAATCCATCATAACCTTAGGAGAACGTAATGCCAAGTGGTAAAAAACGTTTGCGAAGAAAGATGGCAACACATAAGCGAAAGAAACGCTTGCGCATGATGAGACATAAGAAAAAGAATAGGTGATTGATTAACATTTAAGGCTGTTCAAGAAACCTTGTGAGACATTATTCCTTCCCGATTTCATCGGGATGGAAATCTCATTTCAAAAGTAGTATAATGAAACTATCTGTTGTACAGCCTCTGTTTTTTTCAACTCTTAGCGCTTTTACCCTAAACATTTTTATGAAATCCTTTCTGATCTATCGCTTGTTAACCCTAAGTGTTTTGTGTTGCTGTCTCAATACTCAGGCTTGTTCACAGCCGAAGACACTTACAATCCTCCATACGAATGATCTGCACGCCGGATTCATACCGCATGAAGCTGGCTGGATACGAACCGATCCAAAGCCCATGGTTGGTGGATTTCAAGAACTCTGGTGGATAGTCGACAGCTTGCGCTCGGCAAGCGAGCATTCCTTACTCCTCGATGCTGGTGATGTCATGACCGGTACACCGCTTTCTGAGATCGATTATAAAGGTGCAACAGGCGGTGCACTATTCGAAATGATGAACATGATCGGTTACGATGCCTGGACAATTGGAAATCATGATCTCGACATTTCTCAGGATAATCTGCGTAAGCTCACCCAGATTGCCGGATTTGCTACTCTCAGTGCTAATCTTACAGACACACTTGGCAATTTCATTTTGAATAACAGGGACTATGTGATTGTGACAAAAGGTGGGTTGCGCATCGGAATTATCGGTTTCATTACACGAGATTTATTCCACGTAACAAATACAAATAATCTGAAAGGCTTGAAAGTTCTATCTCCCTCAGACATTGTACAACAAATCATTGATAAGATTGACTCAGAAACAGACCTTATTGTGGCTGTAACGCACGAAGGTGTTGAGGATGACTCGATCTTAGCCGTACACTCACGTGGACTTGATGTCATTATTGGAGGACACAGCCATACAAGATTGAAAACGCCGAAGGTTGTTAGTGACGTCATCATTTGTCAGACAGGCTCCAATTGTGAAAATGTGGGTGAGCTAAAGCTCGTGGTTGAAGATGATTCAGTGACGAGCTTCGATGGTAAGCTGCACACACTCTGGTATCGAGGGAATAGACCTGAGAACGAAATCTCGAAGCTTGTTCAGACGTTTGAAAATAAAATTACAGAAGAATATGGTGATACTCTCGGTAGAATTTTGGAGGATTGGAAAAGATCGGGCACTGGCGAAAGCAATATCGGTCATTTCATTGCTGATGCCATTCGTGAGGGCGCTGGTTCGCAGATGGCAGTAACCAATAGCAGCGGTATACGCAAAGATCTCAGTGCGGGTCCGATTAGAAAATTGGATCTCTTTGAAATTTCTCCTTTTAGAAATTATCTGAGCACGTTCACTCTGAGTGGTAAGGAAGTTCGGGAGTTTGCACAACGATATGTAGAGCAGTTAGCAAAAGGGAGAAGCTCCATTCAGATTTCTGGTCTGCAAGGTACGTGGACGCGTAAGAACGGCGGTTCCGAAATCCAGCACTTAACAATTGCTGATGAGGAAGTTGTTGACGATAAGATGTATGTGTGTGCAACAAGCGATTTCGTTATCAATCAAGGAGATAGGTATTTAGGAATGATACCCGATTCAGTCGCATACTCACAGAAGACAATTTTTGAAGCGTTGGTTGATAAAGCCCGTAAAGAGAAAACAATTCAAGCAGACACAGATAATCGTTTCGTTGAAATTAAATAGCAGATGAGTCGAAACCATTTCGAGGTAATTATCTTAATTGGGAGACCCGCTGCCGGCAAATCGGAGGTTATTGATTTCCTGAAAAAGACATCTCCTGAGGAACGCCTTCAACGATTTCATATCAACAATTTCGAAGAGGTTGACGATTTTGTCTATGTCTGGGAGACTTTTGAGATTGATGATATTCTCTCTCGACATGGAAAACCTCGCATCTGGTCAGATGAAAAGTACTGGTTCAAAGACCATTTTATCTGGAATCTCTACATCGAGCGGATCAATCTTGCTTACAGGAAAAAGCTTGCTGCCGATCCCCACTATCACGATACAATAACAGCGCTGGTGGAATTTGCTCGTGGTGGTGAGAATGGTTTTGGTGAGGCATTCTCTTACCTTCATGAGGAAATCCTTAAGAGAGCCGGCATCATTTACATCAAAGTATCGTATGAAGAATCCGTCAGAAAAAACCGCAAGCGAGCACGACCGGGCATGGAAGATTCCATCCTCTATCACTCGCTGCCGGATGAGAAGATGGAGTTCTATTACAAGACCAATGATTGGGAAAAATTAACAGCGGATGATACTAATTATATCAGGATCAAGGATTTCAAAGTACCTTACGCAGTGTTTGAGAATGAGCCTGAGAAAACTGATGATCCTGTAAAGCTTGGTGCGGAGTTGGGGAGAGTAACAGCAAGGTTGTGGGGTGTGATGAATAAGAAATAGCGGGGTAATTCATGAATTTATTTTCAGAGAAGTTCTTTGAATTCCTCGATTGTAAATCCGGCATCTTTGATAATTCCACCCATTGTAAAAGCATTAACAGGATTTGCTCTGGGAATTGAAATGATATGTTTGCCGTCTGTCATTGTAATGTGTTTGCTTTCACGTGCTATCCAAAATCCTGCTTTCTTGAACGCCTTAACAGCACGTTGGTGGTTGATACCCGGAAGCTTGGGCATTCTTTATGCGACTTCTACTTCACGAGTTCTTACTCCTTTGCTCAATTCTTCAACGGTCTCTAAGTATGATTCAATCGCATCCTTGATATTCTCTAAGGCTTCTTTTTCAGTTTTTCCTTGAGACCAGCAGCCGGGCAGACCCGGCACCCAAATAGAGTATCCTTCATCAGTTTTTTTTATATGAACTTTATATTTCACATTTATCTCCTTGAACCGTTGCAATAATATACCATAGATTTTTTGTCAAATCAAGTTCACTGACTTAGGTTGGTCATGAGTTGAACTCCTGACCAACAGATGAATGAATCTGAAAAGACGGATGATCCTGTAAAGCTTGCAATGAGTTGGAGAGAGACGTCGAGGTTGTGGAGTGTGATGAAGCGGTGAGTTACGTTTTTTCGTTGTTTGGCGCCGTAGCGATTCAGTCCTTCGATGATAATTTTTCCTGCAAGAACTTTGTGTCAAGGACACCATTTGTGGTGAATACTTTGTTCCAGAACTCTTCGATAGTCAGTTTGCCGTTTGAGTTAAGAAGGTATGCACCATAAAGGTCTTCGGTTTTCATAGCAACAAAACCATGCAACTCTATGCTTTTTCGCCATGAATCACTAAACGCCCAAGGACGTTCTTTAAGTGGTTTGTTGGTCATGTTGCTTCCTATGAATAATCCTTTGTACTTCTTCTGACGTTTGCTGATGCCTCGGCCTACCCAATCTAGTAATTGGCGGATTCCATCCTCTCCAAATTGTTCGGTTGTGGTGCTCTTGATTTCTAACACGCCCTCGTAGACAACCTCGCCAATTTGGACAGTGATCCAACCGTCTTCCTTGCCAGGGTCATCGGGATCTTCGACTTTGCCACCAAGTGAGCGCAAGACGTTGCGGACTGCTTCCTCTAGCGGCTTGCCACGTTCATATAGTAGTCTTAGGCATTCCCTAGCTTTTTCTCGTTCCTTTTGAATAGCCTCAAGCTGGCTTAGTTGAGATTCAATCGCTGCGTTGACTTTGGTTATCTCTTCATCAAGCGTCCTTTGCCCCGGAACCTTGAAATCTTCAATCCATTTCGGCTCAGGTGATTGTCCCTCGACGCCGCATAAGTCACGAAGAACTATCATGATTTCATCATTAGCAGATCGATCGGTTGGGGGCAATAGAATTACGGGGCCAAAATCAAGAGCTATCTTGTCAGACCTCCCATAATCTCCTCGCCTCCTGACAACGAGATGCTGGATTGAAGCCAAATGACAGCCATATCTATTCTTTGCCAGTTCCTCTACCTCAACATCGAGATACAATTGATTTTTCTTGAATTGATCGGGATTGAAAAGAGTCCAAATCACTGGTTTGTTAATTTCAACGGCTCGAAGGGAGTATTTCCATTTAGATAGTTTACTGAGATAGTCCTCGTAGCCTCGGTACTGGTAGTAGGGGTTGATCCATTTGGTGTCACCTGCATCGTCGTCCCAATGAAACATCATGGCGGTCCACGTAAGAAAGGGGAAGTTACCTTCTTTTGGTGAAGGGACCTCGAATCGTGGGTCTCCTAAGACATATATTCGGCCTCCGTTCATCAGAATTTCACGCATCGTTGAAGGATTCAGTTTCTGATGAAAAAGATTCCAATCAGTCTTTGGAACCCCTTCAAGAAGATTTAGTATTACAATATCGAAGTCCCGGATGTTCCCAAGATTCTTGAGCCGATCCCATTCAATACACTGGACTGATTTATCACTATCTCTGGAATCAAATCCAGCCGCACCGACGAGCACGATCTTAACTGATTGTGGCATTGGTTATTTCGTTTGATATGATCGAATCGCTATGGCGCTTAACGTGTTTTGTAAAAAAGACGTGCCGTTGCGAACCTATGATAAACAAATTTATTCGTGAGCAACGGCATGTAGTGAGCACAATAATATTCCATTAAAACAAAGCGAACAACTTTTTTACAATTGTTAGTTGCAGTTGCCCGGTCACCGATCAAAAAATTGTACCGCACTTAGGGCATTCTGTGGCATCTGCCGGTACTTCTGTCTTGCATTCGTTGCAGAAGAAAGAGTCTACCTTTTTTGACGAAGTACGCTCTTCAATCAGCACAAATTTGTTAACTTGCTGAGGTTCCTTTTGTATTGAAGAAGGGGCAGCTTTGCTGCGTGAAATCTCACCTCCGTACGGCAAATTGTTCAATCGCTTCAAGAGCCTTATTATCTCGGCACCGGCCCGGAAGAGTATCCAGGAAATGAAACCTTGGGCTATTGAAATAAGACCCAAAGCAAGCCAGAAAACCGACAAACCAGTTTTCTGACTAGATTCGAATGCTGATACGATCAGACAAATGACTAAAAGGGAAATTGAAATACCAAAATAAAAGGTTGCAACAACATCCATTTTACCTTCTATGCCGCCTACATGGCTTTCTTTCTTCTCAGACATTGCTTTTCCTTAAGTTTATACAGGGCAATTGCAACTACTGTAACAACGTACACCCGCCTGCCGTCGGGCAGGTATGTGTGTTTATTTTCTTTATAAGTGTAATTCCACTACGTCTTTTCTGCTACTGCCACAAAATCCTTAGTAGCAGGTTTCGTTTCAATTTCATGCGTCAACACAAGTTCTTGTGTACGCTTCCGCTCGGCAATTGTCAGGAATCCCACGGCAATCAAGATAAAGACGAGTGAAACCCAATCCTGAATTTTTGGAAATTTTCCACTGTAAATAATTGCAAACGACAATGTAGCAGTTGTACCGGCTACCAACGAAGTTAGTCGATTGACCAAGCCGGCAAACGTTGCTGTTCGTCCCTTAAACATAAAAATAAACACGGAGAAGAAGGCAACGCCGCCATACGCCATACCCGATACGAACGCCAACGTCCAAATTGACTTCGGATTCAGAAAACTCTCTCTAAAAATTGTAATCTGCTCGCCACCTCCGCCAAACCAGTCGGGTGACTTGAATAAGAAGACACCTACCAGTACTAACACTACCGTCGCTGCAATCTGCTCGATTGAAAAGAACCCTTGGTTGTCTAACTTCACGCCTTTTGCTCGGGTGTTTTTGTAGTAATTCATGATGTAGATACGGATGGCATACGCAACGATGTAGCTTCCAAGGATGATCACAGCAGCTTCGTGTTTGAGAAAGTCGAAGTCACCATGACCAACCCAAAGAATATTAACACCTGCGGCAAGAAGTGCAAAAACAACTGCGAAATTTTCTTCCGTGTATACTTTCTTCTTGAGAATTCGCTGCTGAATCTGAATCGCATCAACGATCCGGCTGATGACAATGATACTTGCTCGCATAATGACCATTGCCACCATGACGGAAATTGGCAGAGTATACATGAGCGTGGTGGTGGGAATAACTACTGCTGTACACACTCCAGATGGAATGATATACAATACTTCCTGCGGGAATCTGAGCTTACCCCACTGGATGATTTGATTGGATTTTAAGTTGTACCAGCGAAGAGCGAACACCACGGCAAGACACACGAGGATTCCTCCAATTGTGCTGTAGACGGCAAACTCTAATTCCTTCATTCCCGGGAAGCCTAACGCCGGGCTTCCGGTAAAGTATTTTACGCTTACTCCAGTGAGGACGTAAAAGAAAAAATACCCCAAGCAGAGTTGGATGAGCCTGCCTGTGCTTCCTTCAGTTGTTTTCCACATGGTTGAAAGTCGATTGGTTCAGATGAATTTTTGGTGTAATTGAACGTTAAGTTAAAATATATATTTCTCAAATGCAAGATACTTCAAAATTCTCTAAAAGTACTTGCTTTTTATACGTATTAATGTTACTTTATTTTTAATAGGTTATTCACTCATCACATGTAATTTCACAAGGAGTAATCACAATGGCTGAAGAACGAAATGGATTAGCAAAAGGGCTTTTCATCGGCTTCGTTGCCGGTGCAATTGCAGGCGCCATCACTGCACTCTTGTATTCACCCAAAAGTGGTAAAGAGATGCGGTCAGACATCAAGAAGAAAGCAGGAGATCTTGCTGAGGGGGCATCAGACTACATGAAGGGCGTTCGCTCAAAAACAACTGAGCTGGTTAATAAAGGCAAAGAGCGCTCAGAACAGCTCGTCGGTGAAGTAAAAGAGAAGGCTGGACATCTTCTCGATGATGCAGACAAGATGCTTTCAGATATCCGGAGCCGAGCTACGGAAGAATCGGGGAGAGTGAAATCTGCCTTTCGTGCCGGCGTGGAAACGTACAAAACTGAAAGAGAACGAGATAAGCGCTCAAGCTAAGCTTCGTTAAACAAAGGAAATCAAAGGTCTATGGAATCAATCCTTTTGATGATGCAGATTATAGCACTGACATGCTTATCTGCATTGTGCGTCTATCTTATTACTATGCTTATCCGTGTGCGGAGTACCCTTGAAGTAGTTGACCGTGATCTCAAAGAATTGACTGCCAAAGCGATTCCAGTGTTTGAGAATCTTGAGGTGATCACCGAGAAAATCAAAAATGTTGCAGAGAGTATTGATGAGCAAGTTGAGAATGTGAAACACTCGATCAATGCTGTCAAACACATTGCAGATGACATTGCCGACTTTGAGCGCAGAGTTCAAGAACGTATTGAAGAGCCTGTGATGGAGACCGTCGGTGCGTTTGCTGCACTCTTCAAAGGTATTCAGACATTCTTCGCCCGCTTGCGGGCTTGATTTTTTGTAGGGCTCAAAAGTTAAAATCATCCGCTCAGTTAAGTCACATGTGAGGTAACACTCTCAGGTCACTTTGCTTACAAATTGCATCTTACTTCCACATGAGTATTTTGAACAGTAAGGAGAATAATTGCTTATGAAGGAATATACCGCAGAGGGCATCCGTAATGTAGCCTTGGTGGGACACGGTGGTTCGGGAAAAACGTCGCTCGCCGAGGCTTGTTTGTTTACCGCGGGAGCGACGACACGTTTTGGAAAAGTCGAGGAGGGGAATACAGTCTCAGACTACCATGTCGATGAGATTGAACGACAAATCTCTATTAATTCCTCAGTGTTGTATTGTGACTCGAAGGGAACCAAGCTCAACATTCTGGACACGCCGGGTTATACAGATTTTACCGGAGAAGTTAAATGCAGTCTGCGTGTAGCCGACACAGCGATTGTTTTTTTGAAAGCAGTCGAAGGTGCGGAAGTTGGAACGGAAATCGCCTGGCAGTATACGAAAGAATTCAAGAATGCCACTCTCTTTGTCGTCAACAAGCTGGACAATGAAAACGCCGACTTTGAGCAAGCAGTCAAAATGGCGAGGGATCGATTCTCACACGACGTTACGCCGATCCAATTTCCTGCAGAGCAAGGACTTGCTTTTGAAGCAATTGTCGATGTTTTGCGTATGAAAGTTCTCAAATTCGCTCGTGATGGTAAAGGAAAGTACACTGAGACCGACATCCCCGCCGAGCTTAAAGCTAAAGCCGATGAAATGCGTGAACAACTCATCGAGCAGATTGCGGAAACTGATGAAAAGCTTCTTGATACATTTTTTGACAAAGGTACCCTCAATGATCAGGAAATCAAGGAAGGACTTCGGCTTGGTATCCGTACACGAAAGCTCTTCCCGCTTCTTTGTGCTGCAGGAGTTCATAACATCGGTGTTGCCTCACTCCTCGATTTTATTGTTGACTATTGCCCGAGTCCCATGGAAGTTGAACCGGCTGTTGGAACGCTTCCCGGCTCTAACCATGAGAATCGTAAAGAAGTGATTGTTTCCAATGATCCAAATCGACCGCCTGTGCTCTTCGTGTTTAAAACAGTTTCGGAGCCTCACGTTGGCGAGCTTTCGTTCTTCAGAGTGTATTCGGGGATGGTGTCACCCGGTCTTGATTTGGTCAATGAAACAAACAACAAGGTCGAGCGCCTTGCTCAGCTCTACGTTATGAATGGGAAAGAGCGGAAAGAAGTGGGAAAATTAGTGGCGGGTGATCTTGGTGCCGTTGTAAAGTTGAAAGATACACACACAAACAACACGCTCAGCAGCAAGGCATTTTCCGCCAATCTTCCACCGATACAATTCCCAGAACCCGTCATTAGCATGGCGATTGTTGCAAAGACAAAGGGCGATGAGGATAAGATTGCGACCGGCTTGCACGCACTCCATGAGGAAGATCCGACGTTTGTCATGACCGTTGATCCAGAGTTGCACCAGACGGTTATTAGCGGACAAGGCGAGCTTCATCTTGGAATTATCATCAAGCGGCTGAAAGCCAAGTACGGAGTTGACGTTGAAATGGTTGAGCCGAAGATACCGTATCGTGAGACTGTTAAGGGACGTGCCAACGAAGTGGAGTACAAACATAAGAAACAAACGGGGGGGCGGGGGCAATACGGTCACGTCTGGATTAAGATCGAACCGTTGCAGCGTGGTGCCGGTTTTGAGTTTGAGGATGCAATTGTCGGCGGTGTAGTGTCTGGAAGATTTATCCCTGCCGTGGAAAAAGGTATCATCGAAGCGATGAACGGGGGCGTGATCGCCGGGTATAAAGTGGTTGATGTGAAGGTAACATTGTTCGATGGCTCGTACCACGATGTCGATTCGGATGAAAACTCGTTCAAGATTGCTGGACGTATGGCGTTCAAGAAAGGCTTCAAAGAGGCGAAACCGATTCTGTTAGAGCCGATTTATGAAATTGAGGTCACCGTCCCCGACGAGTACATGGGTGATGTTATGGGAGATATTTCGAGTCGACGAGGAAAGATTTTAGGAATGGATTCCGATGGCTCGCATCAGATCATCAAAGCGCTTGTGCCGCTGAAAGAACTCTATCGGTATTCGACGAATCTACGCTCGATGACGCAAGGACGAGGCATCCACAAGCAAAAGTTCGATCATTACGAAGAAGTCCCACGTGAAATCATGGAAAAGATCATCGCCGAACATGCGAAAGAAAAAGTGGAGGAGGAGGCATAATTACGATTGGCAGTGCTAGCTCGTCTTCCGTTGACCCCAATCAGATCGTCACACTGAGCGCTAGTCGAAGTCTGGCGATGGGATCTTTCAACGACACTGTACTCTTTTAAAGAAGAATTGTAGTATGCAACGACTCTTCTCCCCCTGGCGATCTAAGTATATTGAAAAGTTTTTTCATTCAGAGGACGAAGAGGGGAAATGTGTCCTCTGCGAAGCCTTCCAAGCAAACAACGATGATGAACACTTCATTATCATGCGAGGCAAACTGTGCTTTGTGATTATGAATCTCTTTCCGTACAACAGCGGTCACTTGATGATTGTGCCGTATCGCCATATCCCAAATCTCACCGAACTTACCGACGACGAATCATTGGAAATCATGGCTCTTCTCAAGAAAATGACTGTAGCCTTACAAAGAGTTTCTCATCCTGATGGATTCAATATTGGATCGAACATTGGTCGAACCGCAGGGGCAGGAATAGACCAGCATGTGCACTTTCACATCGTCCCACGCTGGAACGGCGACACCAACTTCATGCCCACCCTCGCCGATACGAAAATGATCTCGGAGGATATGAAGGAGACGCTAGTAAAATTGAGGAGAGCCCTTTGAATTGATTTTTACGGATCAATTCGGTAGTATGTAGTAATTTGTATTTTTCTTAATCAAGAAGGTACATGTTATGGATCTTGTCTTCCAGATAATCTTTACCTTTCTTGGTGCCTTTCTTTCGGTAGTGCTCACGACATTGCTCATTCAAACTGGCAAGGCTATACAAGATTTGGGTGCCAGGATGGATGAGAGAACGGCGAAAATCGCTGAACTTGTTGATGAGCGAACAGCAAAAATCGCTGAATTGATTGTTACGGAAGCTGATAAAACAAGGGAATTGATCAAAACACTAAAAGGATCTGTTTAGAATCTGACCTCCCTGAGCTGAACTAGTATTTTCAAATGTAGATCCACCATCTGCATGCCCACCCTCGCCGATACGAAGATGATCGCGGAGTATAAGAAGATTATTCCTGAGATTTCTATAGGGCGTTAAGAGTATCTTGTGATACACCATCTAACCAGCAATTCAAGATTAACTTCTTTCGTATTGACTTGTCTGAAGTACTATGCCCTTCTGTCGGTGATGAAGATTTTCTTTTGCATTGCCTATTCCCAATGGACGTATTTAGGTCTTGGCGATCGTATAGTTGGCGAAATCAGGATACTCGGGGATACAATCTATGTTGGCACAGACAGCGGGATCTACAAGCGTTCAATTGATGCTGTGGATACAGTCTGGTCCCAAGTCGGATTACAGGGGAAAGCGATTCGGACCCTTCTTCTTTTTGATCATAATGAAATCTGGGGAGTCAGGAATCTCTGGCAAACCGCCGACAGTACTATAGTCTACAAGACCATGGATGCTGGGGAAAATTGGTCGGTTGTTTATACGAGTCCGGTGAGCGGCTCGGGGAATCCTACTGATAACATGTTCGATGTCATGGATCGTTTGCTTTTCACACGCGATACGGTCTATCTTGTCGATGTCGGTGCGGGAGCGATTTACATGACCACGAACGGTGGTACATCATGGAACAGAATTTACGATACACAGTGGCGATATCGTTTTATCAAAGTCAACCCTTATAGACCTAATCAGTTATGGTTTGGAGGTGAAGGCTGGATCTTTAACCCGATTTTGTTTGAGTCCACGGATTACGGCAGCACGTGGGATCAAGTCATTGTTGACGACGTCTTTCAGGGTGACAACGCTTGTCACACGCTTGCATTTTATCCTGACGACATGAATACATGGTATGTGCCCGGTGAAGGGAAAATAGTCAAATCGACAAACGCTGGTCTCACATGGAGCGTTATCCACGAGAACAGCTTCTATAACTTCGACATGGCTGTAAGTCCGGTGCGGAGCCAAACGTTGTACGTGAACGGAGGACCGTACTTGTTCAAGAGCGAGAACCGCGGCATAAGCTGGGATACGCTTGAACACTCTGGCTACGGCACGTCGCTGTCCATTCTCTCGGATGTCGAGGTTGTTCACCGCAACGGTACAGATATTGTTGTAATTGCTGGCTCCTTTGGCGTTCATCGGTACGACAACAGCATCACGGGGGTGATACTGGCACCCAAAGGATTGCCATCCTCGTTTAAGCTGTCTCAGAATTTCCCCAACCCTTTCAACCCGTTAACTGTTATCCGTTTTCAGTTACCCGTTCAGAGTAACGTTAGTCTCAAGATTTACAACCTTCTCGGTCGGGAAGTACGCACGCTGGTGGATCGGATTGAAGGACCCGGTGAAAGATTCGTGCAGTGGGATGGGCGTGATAACACCGTGCGTACGGTGAATTCTGGCGCTTATTTCTGCCATGTTGAAGCCTTGGCCACCACAAGAACTATCATGATGATAATGCTGAAATGAAGACCATTGTGAGATGCGAGACCAGCTTCGTGCCCACACTTGCCGATAGGAAAGTGACCTCTTTAGATATGACGGAGGTGCCGACGAAGCTGAGGAAGGCATTGTAACTCTCTATGTGATTGGAGATTAGCTGGTTAAGTGGAAATGAGAGGGATTTGCTTTTCCTCTCGCTATTCATTAAACTTTTCCTACAAATTCTCATCTAACCAATAGCCAAGGGCATGAATGGCATCCAAGACGGATCGTGAATTAGTCGAAGAGTTCAGACAGGGAAAGGTTGAAGGATTCAATGAGCTCGTCCGGCGGTATCAGCAGAAGGTGTACTGGATTGCCCGGCGGGTTGTCGGGACTCATGAAGATGCAGACGACGTTGCTCAGGATGTCTTTGTTCGGGTCTATGAAGGGTTAAAGAATTTTAGGGCAGAATCAGAATTTTTTACATGGTTATATCGCATAACGGTCAATGTCTCGCTCAACGCAAAGCAAAAGAAGCGGTGGAAAGAATTTCTCCGCCTGGACGAAGTCCTGGAAGAGACGCTGCCGAGCGACTATCAAACAGATGGACAGGTCCATCGTCAAGAGTACTTAACGATTTTGGAGCAAGCAATTGAGCGATTACCGACAAAACAAAAGATGGTGTTTACGATGCGATATTATGATGAGCTTTCATACGAAGAGATGGCAGCGATGCTTAAGAAATCAGTTGGTGGGTTGAAGGCAAATTACTTTCATGCCCTGAAGAAGATTCAAGAATATGTTCGAAGAGAAATGAACAAATGAAGTGTAGTGAGATTCAATACGATCTTCCGGATTTCCTGCTGGGAAAACTTTCTGAAGAACAGCAGGCATCTATTCGTGAACATCTTGTGACGTGTGAGAGATGCCGATCGGAGGCTGAGCAGTTGAAAGGAGTCTTCTCTGAGTTACATGCGCATCAGCCCTGGGCACCCCCATCGACGTATTGGTCAACGTTGTTGCCAAAGATTCATCAGCGTATCGAAGAGAAATCGTCACCAGCACTTCCCGAATGGATTACACGACTTGCGATGCCACTCTCGGCGGCGATCGTGGCTGTTGTCGTCCTTATTTCTCTGAACCCATTTGAGACCGGGACACAATCACACGAGTTGCAGACCATCCTTCAGCAGCTTCAACCTGAAGAGATCGGAAAGGTTATTGAAATGCAGGAGGCTTCAGGCATCTCTGAGTTTTCATCTCTGCTGGAAGAAAGTCTAACGAATGGCAATGGATCGCTCGCAGAGCTTGTGACGGACGAAACGCAGTTGTATTCAATTCCCGATGTAGATATAGAGTCGGTAGCTCGTGAGCTTGATGAGGAGGAAATCTCCGACCTCGTCGCACGATTAGAACAACGAAAGATGATTAACTAATTTTAAGAACAAACAAAGGAGTTATCTATGAAATTATTGTGGACTTTACTTATTGCGGTCTCTCTCTTTTGGATTTCTGAGGACGGCGTGGCTCAGCGACGTCGACCTCCGATGGAGCGTGAGCAACAACGACCAGAACGGCTTGAGCAGTGGAAGAAAATGAAGTTAGTTGAGCTCCTCGATCTCAACGAAGATGAAGCCGTTCGTTTCTTTGCCAAACAGAACTCCCATGAGGATAAACAGAGAGAGTTGATGGGCCTGCGTAAAGAGGCTGTCGATGATCTTGAATACATGCTCAGACAAAAAGATGAGAAGAAAGACCTGCAAAAGACACTTGATAAAATCCTCGAGATCGATCAGAATATGTTTGCAGAGCGCAGACGTTATCACGATGAATTACGGAAATCGCTGACGCCTGAACAATTTGGAAAGTTCCTTGTCTTTGAGCGAAACTTTGGACAAGAGCTACGAAATGCGATGAAAGAAATGCAGCGTGAGCGACGTTTCCGAGAACGAGATTGAACATCTGACGCTGATTGACGATCGGGGGTGGAGCCTCCTTCGAGCAATCGATGGAGGCTTTGTTATTTGTGGAATTACAGAAAGCATCGTATATTTTTATCATGAGACGTGTCTATTTAGACCATACCGCGACTACTCCGCTTGATGCTCAAGTCTTTGAAGCTATGAAGCCATATTTTTCCGAGAAATATGGGAATGCCTCATCCATTCATCAATTTGGTCAGGAAGCTCGCGCAGCACTCGATCAAAGCAGAGATACTATCGCACGGTTACTTGGTGCACAGTCGGGAGAAATTCTCTTCGTCAGTGGAGGGACAGAAGCCGATAACTTTGCCCTGAAGGGCGTTGCATGGAAGATGCGTGAAGAAGAGGGTAAGAATCACATCATCACCAGCAAGGCAGAGCATCACGCTGTTCTCGAAACATGCGAGTTCTTAGAGCACAATGGTTTTGATGTCACCTATCTCAATGTCGATGAGTACGGGATGGTCGATCCTGCAGACGTGAGGAAAGCAATCACGCCGAAGACAGCGATCATTTCGATCATGCATGCCAATAATGAAGTTGGAACTATCAATCCGATTGAGGAGATTGGTTTGATAGGTAAGGAACATGGTGTTGTGTTTCATTCCGATGCTGTGCAGTCGTTTGGGAAATTGCCTCTCGCAGTAGATCAGGTCAAAGCCGATTTGCTCTCACTCTCAGCACACAAGATTTACGGACCAAAGGGAATTGGAGCGCTTTATATTCGCAAGGGGACAAAGATTGAGCGATTTATGCATGGAGGAGGACAGGAGAGAGGACGTCGAGCAGGAACGGAGAATGTTCCGTTAGCCGTTGGGTTTGCGAAAGCGGCAGAGCTGATGGCGAGCATGGGAGAGAGCGAGCAGAGGAGATTGGGGCAGTTGAAAGTAAAGTTACATGCAATGATTGAGGAGCGGTTTCCGTTTGTTATCTTCAACGGTCATCCGACAGACGCTCTTCCTCACATCTTGAACATTTCTTTTGATAGCGAAAAAGTGGAGATCGACGGGGAAGCGTTGCTGTTTAACCTTGACTTAGCTGGTATTGCAGTAACAAGTGGCTCTGCGTGCACCTCTGGAAGTATGGAGCCTTCGCATGTGTTGTTAGCTATGGGTCGGGATGAAAAGACGGCACGTGCGACAATCCGATTTTCGATGGGGGAGAGTACAACTGAAGAGGATATTGAGTATACGGTTGGAGTTTTAGAGGAAGTCGTGCGGAAGATTGCGAAGGTTTTGGTATGATATTTCCTGTGCTGTCAGAACTTTCGTTCTGACAGTTCCAAGGCTCTTGTTGCGTCAGAGAGTAATTCTCTGAAGGAGTCCTACGTGCCTGATGCCACGATGAAGGGCTTTATCCACTTGACAAATGTCAAGGTATTTTCTACCTTGTATCTGTTATTAATCCATCGCGCTGCGGGGTTGTATCTGGAAGGGAGTTGCACTCCCGACCAAAGAGGGGTCAGGAGCAGAGCTCCTTCCCAGTATCGGACCGCAGGATTGTCCGAGGGTCTTCCCGCAGCGTGTACGTTTCACTTTACTAAGCTTTTGGAGGGTTTATGAGACGGATAGTGTTAATATGTGTGTTGCTTCTTCTATGCAGCGATTTTCCGCTGCACGCCCAGTGGTCTACTAATCCAACTACCAATACACCGATTTGTACAGCAGAACGCGGTCAATCTGGTCCGAGGATCATCAGTGACGGCGCAGAAGGAGCAATAGTCACATGGAATGACGGTCGGAACGGCACAGACGTTGACATTTATGCGCAGAAGGTGGACGCTTCAGGAGTTGTCGAATGGCAATTGGACGGCATTCCAATTTCGACGGCAGCATACACTCAGTACAATCCTGCCATCGTCAGTGATGGTGCAGGAGGAGCGATTATAACATGGGATGACTCTCGCAGTGGCTCAAACCGGGACATTTATGCGCAGAAGGTCAATGCTTCAGGTGCAGTCCAATGGCAAGTCGAAGGTGTGCCGATTTGCACTGAGGCAAGCGATCAAGGCGGTCCCGCCATCGTTACTGATAATACAGGAGGTGCGATTATCACGTGGTCAGTTGATTATCGCGGCACAGATTGGGACATTTATGCGCAAAAGATAGATGGCGCGGGTGTTGCGCAATGGACGGCAGATGGAGTTCCGATTTGCTTAGCACCAGCCAGTCAAGTTGATGCCAATATTATTAGTGATGGCGCGGGAGGAGCGATTCTCGTATGGAATGATGTCCGCAATGATACCTATGATATTTATGCACAGAGGGTGAATGCATTAGGTGATGTGCAATGGACAGTCAATGGTATTTTAGTCAAAACGTCAGCTGGAGGACAACAGTTTCTGGCCATGGTCAGTGATGGTGCAGGAGGTGCAATAATCGCTTGGCATGACTCTGCTGACATCTATGCGCAAAGAGTAAATGCTTCTGGTGAAATCGAGTGGCAAACCGATGGAGTTCCAATCTGTACAGCAACAGGTAATCAAGGTTCTCCCGGGATTATCAGCGATGACGCAGGGGGAGCGATTTTCATGTGGGGTGACTTTCGCAGCGGCACAAACAATCACATTTATGCGCAGAAGGTAAACAGTTCAGGTGTAGTGCAGTGGCAAGTCGACGGGGTTCCGATTGCGACAGCGGACTGGGAGAATGGCGCCATGATTGTCAGTGATGATGTAGGAGGAGCGATTATCACATGGTATGACACTCGCAATGGCAGCAATGACATTTATGCCCAGCGAGTGAATGCTTCAGGTGTAATCGAGTGGCAGTCCGGTGGTGTTCCGATCTCGACCGCTTCAAATAATCAGCAACTTTCTGTCATCGTCAGTGATGGTGCAGGAGGAGCGATTATTACATGGCAAGACTATCGAAGCGGAACAGACTATGACATTTATGCCCAGCGTGTACTTGCAGATGGAACGTTAGGAAACGTAACAGGGTTATTTGATGAAACCCATTCCCTTCCTGAGAGATTTGAACTGGAGCAGAACTACCCCAATCCATTTAATCCATCTACAACCTTCAATTTCCAATTGCCAACTGAGAGTTTTGTTACACTGAAAGTGTACGATGTTCTGGGGCGTGAAGTAGCAACGCTCGTGAATGAAAAGAAGGATCCCGGTGTCCATACGGTTACGTGGAATGCTGAAAAGATGTCCAGCGGCATCTACACCTATCGGATTACGGCAGGAACGTTTACCGCTGCGAAGAAATTGATTCTGCTAAGATAATGTCCGTGAGTGAATCCCCGATATTCCCCCTTTAATAAAGGGGGATTGAGGGGGATTTCGTACGCTCCCATTCACGAATGATCAATCCGTAGCGTAGCCCCCGCTCACTCACAGTCAACGATTGAAATCTAAACAATTTCATGAATTGTTCAAGGGTTAACACCCCCATTGCTAAGATATCCGCTCTGCCCTGTGTCGCATCCGAGAGTGATCGAATCTCCGACACGCTCATAGAGCATAACCTCCGAGACCACTGAGTTACTCGCTCTTGATTGATCTCGTAGCCACTGACTTTTTCGATATCGAAATCTTGAAGGTTCTGATCGAGGCAGGCGAGCGTAGTTGCCGTTCCCGCTACGCCAATCAAGCAATAGTCAGTGAAATCAGAATGTTTTAGCTGGAAGAATTCAGCGTTGATGAGATTGATCGCATCCTCAACCTCTTCGGGTTCGGGAGGATTGTGTTTGAAAAATCGCTCGGTAAGGCGAACAGAGCCAATCTGTAAGCTGAAACGATGGAGTGAGACCTCAACCCGTCCCTCTTCCTTCGTTATACTCAGGACAGGCTCTAAGAGGAGAGGGGGTGTTGGCTTTGTTGGAAAAGAAATTTCAGTACTCCCGCCTCCAATATCGAGAACAACTGCAGACTTCGACAATTGTGGAAATTCACTGATCACTCCCTTGTACGTGCAGAGTGCTTCATCGTCACCGCTTAGGACTTCAACATCAATTCCCGTGACCGATTTAATGTAAGAGAGAAACTCGTCTTTGTTTGTCGCATCTCGGACGGCGGAGGTTGCTGCAGCAATTATTCTGTTTGCCTTGTGCTGTTTGGCGATATTCTTGTACTCGTTGAGTATCCAGCTAATCCTGTCGAATGCTGACGTGCTGATGATTTTATTTCGGTCAAGATCTTTTCCAAGTCTTGGCAATCGCTGTTCCTGTTCTAACGGATAGATGACACCGTTTGTATCAACATCAGCGACGAGAAGCAAGACGGTATTTGTCCCAATATCGATGCTGGCGATTTTCATGTGAGTTTTTGAGCGGCCAATGCTATCCACTCATTCTCAGTGAGTTGCTCGATCACCTCAAAATGATGATCACGAAGATGTTTGGTCATAGCTTGTCGGTCTGATTGCAGCAAGCCTGAGAGAAGTAAAAGTCCTCCATCTCGAAGATGAGAGCGAAAATGCTGGAGAAGCTCGATGATGCTATTCAATGTCAGGTTTGCCGTGATGAGATCGGCTGGTGGCGATTCAAGTTCATCTATTGGTTTTTTGAAAATAGCAACTTTATCAGCAACGCAATTTGATTCTACATTCTCACGTGCATTTTCAATTGACCAATCATCAACATCTATTCCAACTGCTGTAGTTGTACCAAGTTTAACGCCAGCAATTGCAAGAATACCAGTTCCCATTCCAACATCAAGTATCGAGTATTCAGCATCAACATACCTTTCTAAGAGCTGAAGGATAAGGCGTGTCGTCTCATGATATCCTGTTCCAAACGACATCTTGGGGTCGATCTGGATGATGATGCGATTTTCGATGTTATTGTAGTCGCACCATGATGGCTTGACAACTAACTTTTGGCCGATTTCGATAGGCTGGATCGTTTGCTCCCATAGAACATTCCAATTTTCTTCCTGTATTTCTTTGATTCTCACTGAGGCGTTGGCCGAGATGATGCGAAGAGTGCGTTTGAGATCAGATCGGAACTGTTCGTATTTATCAGAACTCCACCGGCTTTTGTCGATATAACAGAGCAACTCGCCGTCGCTTTCTTGAAATCCCTGACAGCCAAGCTCGATCATTGTGGGGAGGAGCAATTCTTGCTGGTGCGGAGTAGCTGTGATGGATATTTCGAGATAGGTTTTCATCCGTAGGTCAAAAAAACCTAAGATGGCTGAGTATAAATGATGTGCATGATAACTTTTCCGACGGCTTCGAGACTTTCAGGACTGCATTTATCAGGAGTGTCTTCCGTTGTGTGCCAGTAACGATTCGATGAGTCGGGATAATCAAAATCAATCAGGTCGACTGTTCGTATGCCGGCTTGACTGAGTGGAATATGATCATCGAGCACTTCCTGTTGAACGGCATCTGTAAATTGATGTACACCTAACTCTCGAGCCGTAGACCAGATCAACTCAACGACATCAGGTGCGAATTTTATCGAATTGGATTCTTTGAGAAGCTCAAGTTGTTTATCTCCAACCATGTCCAGCAAAATTCCAAAGACAGGTTGAAACCCCGAAGGTAAGTTCTTTGCAAAATATCGTGCGCCTAAAAGGTAGTTCCCATTGTCTCCTTCATTTCCATAATCTTCTCCATCTGTCAACAGTATGTCGATGCCAACGGATGGAGGGGTTGTTTTGAGATGACGTGCGATCTCAAGTAATACAGCTACCCCACTTGCACCGTCGTTAGCACCAATGATCGGTTGATTATGTTTCGTGGAATCTGGATCTTCATCAGCCCGTGGACGTGTATCCCAATGTGCTACTAACAGAATACGTGTCGTCGCGTTCAGATTGAATGAAGCAATAATATTTGTCAGATGTAAAACTTCCTTATCATACCCTTGATGAGTAAATGGCTGCAGATTAACGGCATCGGCATATTGTAGTAATTCTTGATGCAGATAGTTGAGGCATTTTCGGTGACCTTCGGAGCCGGGATTACGATGACCGAACTTCGTTTGTGCAACTAAATAGTCAAATGCTCTCCTTCCATCAAAGACAGGAATGCTTTGGGGTATAATACGATGTTGCTGCGTTGCCGGGGCTTGTGGTTTGGGAGGTTCTCTGCTACAACTTAATAACTGAAACGCAAGGCTAAGAACGACAAGTAAACGGACAATCATTTCATGGTATATGATGATAGTTGAAATCAATCTACTAAAAACTGGGTACTTTCGCAATTACAATAAACTCCTGTAACTTTTTTAGAGGGCATCCGTTTAACATTCCAGAAACTGTTACACAAAGAAAGGACTACCCATGAAAACATCTATGAGCATTACCATCAAGCTGATGATCCTGGTGCTGATTGCATTGGGCTTTGCAGCGACGCTTATTGCGCTATCGGTGAACAAAAATCCTATTGTGGAGGAAGGAGATGACGAGTGGGGTGATTCAAAAAGGATCGAGCGAACATTTTCAGTACAGCCTGATGGCAAGCTTGTTCTCGATACCGATGAGGGAAACGTCACGATGATTGGAAGTGATTCAAATGAATTACGAGTAGTTGTTCTGGCAAGCGGATCATCGGATCGCTTGAAGAAATTCAAGCTCGATTTTCATCAGGATGATAACACAGTCAATGTTATCGGACGACGAAAAGCGAAGTTTCGATTCTTTGACATCCATTACTTTGATATACGCTTTGAGATTCAATTGCCAAAGCATTTCAATATTGAGTTGCAGACTGCAGGAGGAAATATTGTTGCTCGGAACGTGGAGGGAAATTTCCATGGTAAAACGTCCGGTGGTGAAGTAGATCTGGAAGAGCTTGATGGAGAAATCGATGTAACTACCTCTGGTGGAAACATTCAGATTCGTCATTCAAAAGGAACCTTTACCCTGTATACGTCTGGCGGTGATATAGTTGGGAAATCCGTCGTTGGACCTATGAACGTCGAGACCTCAGGCGGAAATATCCTGCTTTCTGAAACGGATGGTCAGATCACAGCATCAACATCCGGCGGTAATATCAAAGTTGAAGCGAACGATAACAAAGGAATCGATCTCTCAACATCTGGAGGAAATATCAGGATTACATTGCCAAAATCCATCAGCGCTAATGTTGATGCGAAAGCATTCGGAGGCGAAGTAAGCTGTGAGTTTGAGCTCGCCGGCACAATCAAGGAAGGGAAAATGAAAGGGAAGATTAATGGCGGGGGAAATCCGATCAAAGCAGAAACCTCAGGCGGGAATATTGCTTTGAATGTGGTTGAGTAGTTAGTCGTCAGTGGTTACATGGTTCTTCGTGATTGTACCATTGATCCACCGATTCAATGAGTAAATGACTCAATTTTAAAATCCTTCCTTCTCCTCTAATCTCAAGTTAACTAAAAGTGCCATTATAGTATCCTGCATGTTGCGAAGATGCATAATCTGGGAAGGGAAATGATTACACATGATGTTGAATGCGAGTGGTTTAGCATCTGCAGTCCACGCGTATCCTGAGAGCGTACTGACACCTGTGATCGTTCCTGTTTTTGCCCGAACATTGCCAGCCGTACGAGCGTCTTTCATGCGATTGTTCAATGTTCCATCAATGCCAGCAATGGGCAGGCTTTCAAGAAATCGCTGGAAAGTATGCTTATTCCAATATTGTTCTTGTAGTAGTTGAATAATTGCATCGGGCGAAATTGCATTGTAAAAAGAAACGCCCGAACCATCTGCAAGAATCATTTTTGCGGTGTCAATACCTATGCGTGTCAGGTATTCTTTCATAATCGATAATCCCATAGCTGCCGTTCCAGGTGAACCTTGAAGTTCAGCAGCGATTGTCTTGAGCGTGTTTTCTGCTGCAAGGTTGTCACTTGGCTTATTAATCTGATGCAAAACAGAATCGAGCGGATGGGAAATGCTTCCAAGAAATTGAAGTCCTTCAGTTGATCCAAGACGAATGCCTCCTTTTACTGTAATACCATGCTCGATAAGCTTTTGTTTGAAGAGTTCTAAAAAATACAGTTCTGGCTTCCAGACGCTCAGTATGGATTTTACTGTATCGCTTTTGGGTGGTACTCTTCCTCGGACGGTGATCGTATTTTCGCCACGTATTCTCGTTACAGTCAATTCAGGCATAAGAGTATCAAGTGAGGTAATACCCTGGTTGTTAATTGTAAATGACTGGATTGAAGGATTGAGAAACACATCAACAGTATTGCCAATTTTTTTACCCGGGACCACCGAAACTTGGATTGCGTTGCTATTCACTGTAAGTGGGGAGATAAAGGCTTCATACGGTTCAGGTTCGTCGTCCCACATCCAGCCAGACCCCCAGTAGAGAGTGTCGAAGTAACTTACATCTCCCACAAGGTCTCCAGCAATTGTGTTGATTCCATAACTGGCAATCGATCTTGCAAGAGAATCAAGATCATTAGTAATAAGTAATGGATCTCCCGATCCTTTGATGTAGACATTTCCTTTGAGCACTCCATGGTCGATTTCAGGATCAGCATACACAGAAGTCCTGAACTGAAAACCCTTATCAAGGAGATTCAACGCAGTGGCACTGGTAAGAAGCTTCATATTTGAGGCGGGGTGGAAAAGTTTGTTGCTATTCTTTGCATACAAAACCTGATCGTCATCGAGCGAGACGATTTTTACTCCGATGAAGCATAGGGCAAGAAGCGTATCTTCAAGGATCGCATCGATTGCAGATTGAAGTTGTGCTATGTTCGCTTCTCTCTGAGTGCTTGTGATTTGACGATCAATCGTATGTGAGGTTGAGCATGACAGCAGTACGATTGAGAGATGAATAACCAAGAATGATATCAGTGCTTTCATTTTCATAAATACGCCTGCTTGCCCGCCTTCCGTCCCGCAAAGCGGGATGCGGCGGACAGGCAGAATGAACCTTTCAGCAGGCTCGCCTAAGTGCGACACGTCGTTCCAAGACTCTGTGCCGCAGTACAAAGCACATCGGCGAGCAGGCAAGTCTAATTCTACATATTTTCATAGCAAAATACAACATCTTAAACGTTACCACATGTGGAGAGACTCCCCAAACGAAACCAACATTTGAATCTAACCATTTCGTTGTGTATCTTCCTTATCATTTCTCCGATCATTACTAATTGCTCTAAAAGCTATGGTCAAATTGTCTACTCCCCAAAGGAGGGCAATCGGGGGTATCCTTTCGGGAGAATATACGCCGTATGATTTGCGGGAGTTTGTCCATCTCTGTTATGGATTAGCCTGTCCTCTAATTCGTAAGAAAGTTAGGACGGGGCGAATCGATCTTTCAATGATCGGATTAAACGAAGCAGATCTTATCTACGATTGTCTTGCAGATCTGTTTCGGAGGGACGAACACGGTCACTTTCCCTATATACAATCATTTTTGAACAATCACATCTGTAACCTCACCTCACGTTCCGACGAGGACATACTGATAGCGCTCAGTTATCTTGTTGTCGGCCAGATGAACAAAAATATGATCCGCATCTACAGCGAAGCTGATCCAACGCTCGGTAAGATTTTGAGAAATCTTAAAAATGCACTTGACAAGACGAATCTCTTTGACCAAACAACTCGTTTCGATGAAATATATCTTCTTCCTCGAGGAGTTGATCCTCTTCGCCACTGTCCCGCATTATCTCCAGAATGGTTAGATCAGGCATTTTCTGAAGTTGTCCTGATCCACGATACAGTGC
>JACQVI010000128.1 GCA_016209795.1 Ignavibacteriota bacterium | reverse complement strand
GAAGTAAAGGAAACTCTCACACACATTAATCCATTCGAAGCGGCTTTGCAAAACTTCGACATGGCTGCTGATCAGCTTGAATTAGATTATGATTTACGAATGATGATGAGAAACCCAGAGAGATGCTTAACAGTGAATATTCCAGTGCGAATGGACAATGGTCGCATTGAATCATTCCAGGGACACCGCGTGCAATACAATACCTCACGAGGACCGGCAAAGGGCGGTATCCGTTACCATCCCAATGTGACTCTCGATGAGGTGAAAGCTCTTGCTTGCTGGATGACATGGAAGTGTGCAATTGTAAACATCCCGTTTGGTGGTGGGAAAGGTGGTGTTCCTTGTGATCCAAAGAAGCTCTCAACCCGCGAGCTCGAGCGCATTACTCGCCGATATACTGCAGGTATCTTGCCGATCATCGGACCTGATACTGACATTCCCGCACCTGATGTGTACACCAATCCACAAACAATGGCGTGGATTATGGACACGTACAGCATGATGAAAGGACATTCAGTTCCCGGAGTGGTTACGGGAAAGCCTGTCAGTCTTGGTGGTTCGTTGGGACGAAATGATGCAACAGGAAGAGGTGTTTTTTACACAATACGGGAGGCTGTGGAGTTACTCAAGTTAAATTTGAAAAACGCAACAGTTGCCATTCATGGGTTTGGCAATGCAGGAACAGTTACAGCAAGATTACTTCAGGAAGCTGGCGCGAAGATCATCGCAGTCAGCGATTCCAGAGGTGCGATCATCAATACTGCCGGATTGAATGTTCGAGAAGTCATTGCGTTCAAAGAGCGCACCGGAACCGTTGTTGGTTATCCTAATGCCGAGCCGATGCGGAGTCCGGATGATGTCTTGTATCTTTCGTGCAACATCCTAATTCCAGCGGCTTTAGAAAATACGATTACAAAGGAAAATGCTGCAAAAATTGATACGAAGATTATTGCAGAAGCAGCCAACGGTCCGATTACTCCTGATGCGGACAAAATCCTCTTTGAGAAGGAAATCTTCATTATCCCCGATATTCTTTGTAATGCCGGTGGAGTCACTGTGTCCTATTTTGAATGGGCGCAGGATGAACAACATGTGTTCTGGGATGAAAGCGAAGTCTATGTCCGTCTTGAGAAAATAATGAAGACTAGTTTCAATGACGTTGTGAAAATCCATCGGCAGCGGAAAGTGAATATGAGATTAGCAGCTAACATGCTTGGCATCAGCAGAGTTGCTGAAGCGACAAAGCTTAGAGGGTTGTATCCGTAAGAATGTTAGGTCGGAAGAGTGCGTTATGTCGTGTGCTGTTTATTCTCCCAAAAAAATTCCTCTGAACAGAGGGTGATACTATGGAAACAACAGAATCGTGCAAGTTCTGCCAAAAAATTGTTATAACGTTAAAAACGAAAAAGAAGGTGGATCGACTTTTAGATCTTCCACACACGTTTGATCCATTGAGCGGGAATTACACTTGGAGGTTCTATGAGTTCTTTGCGTATGCTCTTATTCCGCGTGTGATGCATGGAAGGACTTCACAGGTCGATCTCTATTTGTGTATTGATGAAGATGATTTAGATGATATCGATATCTTTGGATATGCAAAGCGGTTTTTGCAAGAACGTGTGCTCTCGCAATGGAACAATGTCGAGAGTGCCGCTTTCGTTGAACCCGTACTGGCACGCCCTGAGGATCTTGTCTGTCGCAAACTCAGGCACTTTATTGAGGAGGATGCTGACTGATGATTCGCAAACAAGAAGCGCTCGATTATCACTCGCAGGGTCGTGCGGGTAAAATAGAAGTCGTTTCGACGAAACCGTGTCAAACCCAACGCGACCTCTCGCTGGCGTACACGCCCGGTGTGGCAGAGCCGTGTAAAGAAATTGCCGTCATTCCCGAAGAGGTGTACAAGTACACAGCCAAGGGAAATCTCGTAGCGGTGGTTTCCAACGGTACGGCTGTCCTTGGACTTGGCAACATCGGTGCGCTCGCGGGGAAGCCAGTGATGGAGGGCAAAGGCGTTCTCTTCAAACGCTTTGCTGACATTGATGTCTTCGATATTGAACTGGATTCGCAGAATCCTGATGAGATCATCAAGACCGTCAAGATGCTCGAGCCGACGTTCGGCGGGATCAACCTTGAAGACATCAAAGCGCCGGAGTGCTTTTACATCGAGGAAGAATTGAAAAAGATCATGAACATCCCGGTCTTCCACGACGATCAACACGGAACAGCTATCATCAGCGGGGCAGCTCTGCTCAATGCGCTTGAATTGGCGCGTAAACGCATTGATGAGATCAAGGTTGTTTTTAGCGGCGCTGGCGCTGCTGGGATTGCCTGTGCGAAGTTTTACGAGCGACTGGGTGTCAAACGGAAAAATATGCTGCTCGTCGATACAAAAGGCGTCGTGTACGCTGGTCGTACCGAAGGAATGAATGCTTACAAAGAATACTTCGTTGTTGAAACAGACGAGCGCACACTTGCCGATGCGATGAAGGGAGCTGACGTATTTTGCGGAGTGTCGGTGAAGGGCATCGTCACGAAGGAGATGATCAAGTCGATGGCGGATAACCCTATCGTCTTTGCCATGGCAAATCCCGATCCCGAAATCACCTACGAGGATGCCACCGCCGTCCGAGACGATATCGTCATGGCGACTGGACGATCTGACTATCCTAACCAAGTCAACAACGTTCTTGGATTTCCGTTTATCTTTCGGGGAGCGTTGGATGTGCGAGCAACTGCGATCAATGACGAGATGAAAGTTGCGGCTGCGTATGCGTTAGCAAACCTTACCAAGGAAGATGTGCCCGATTCGGTCATTCGTGCGTATGGTGGCAGGCGGATCGAATTCGGTCGAGATTACATCATTCCCAAGCCCTTTGATCCGCGCGTGCTTCTATGGGAAGCGACAGCTGTTGCAAAAGCAGCGATGGACAGCGGTGTGGCGCGTATCCCGATCAAGGATTTTGAAGCATATCGCGACTCACTCGAAGCACGACTCGGGAAATCGCGCGAAGTCATGCGTTTCTTCATTCATAAAGCGCAGCATGAGCCGAAGCGTATTGTATTTCCGGAAGGCGAAGAAGAAAAAATTCTCCGAGCGGCGCACATCATTGTTGATGAGAGAATTGCTCTGCCAATTCTCTTAGGAAGTCGAACCCTCATTCGGCAGCGCATCCAAGATCTTGGATTAAATTTGGACAACATTGAAATCATCAATCCATCGAAGTCAGAAAAGCTCGATGCTTACATCACAGCGTACTATACTAAACGCCAGCGGAAAGGGATAACACCGTTTGATGCGGAACGACAGGTGAAAACACACAACATCTTTGGGATGGTGATGGTGGATAACGGTGATGCGGACGGACTGATTTCGGGTTTAACGCAACACTATCCGGATACAGTCCGTCCTGCTTTACAGATCATCGGCAAGAAGGACGGTGTACAGCGGATCGCTGGCTTGTACATGCTGGTGTTTAAAAACCAGACCATCTTCATCGCCGATGCGACAGTTAATATTGAACCTACCGCAGAAGATTTGGTAGAGATTGCGTTGCTAACTGCGGAAAAGGTAAAACAGTTTGATATTGAACCTCGAATTGCGATGCTCTCGTTCAGCAATTTTGGAAGCACGAAGCATCCTCTGGTGGACAAAGTGCAAGAAGCAGTTGCGGTGGTCAAACAGCGAGCACCTCAATTGAAGATCGACGGAGAGATGCAGGCGGATACGGCTGTTTCTCCAGAAGTTCTCAATGAGCTTTATCCATTTAGTTCCTTAAAGGGTGGTGCGAACGTTCTCATTTGTCCTGACCTGACTTCAGCCAATATTGCGTACAAATTGTTAACAAAACTCGGGGGTGCTACTGCGATTGGACCAATGCTCTTAGGAATCAAGAAACCAGTCTATCTGCTTGTCCCTGGCAATGATGTGAATGATATTGTGAATATCACGGCAATGGCAGTCGTTGAAGCGCAGAAAGGGAGTAACGGTCAAGAGGGCAGTTCACATCGAGTTTCGAAAGAATTCATTGGTATGACAAGTCACATGACAACATGAAGAAGGAGAAGTGTATGAACATCAAAGTTGTCGGATGGCGTGGACCGAAAACTGAGCTGTCAATTCTCAATGCTCAAGCAGCATTGAGCGAGCTTGAATCTGAGGCAGCGGTCGAGTGGATCAGCAGCCTCGATGAAATCATGCGATTAGGTGTGGTACACATGCCCGCTCTTTTTATCAACGGCAAGTTGAAAACGTCCGGCAGAATTCCAAGCGTCCATGAAATCACACGTTTGCTTGAAGAAGAACTTGTTCAAGATTTAGCTGCATAAAGGAGATTCCGATGCCATCTGTTCGAGGAACTGTGGTGATTGATGTCGATACCTGCAAAGGCTGTGAGCTGTGTATTGATGCTTGCCCACAGGATAGTTTGGCACTCTCAAAAGAGATCAACAAAAAGGGATACCACTATGCTGTGCTCATACAGGACAATTGCACTGGTTGTGTGAACTGTGCACTTGTCTGCCCGGATGCGGTCATTACAGTGTATCGAACAAAGAAGACTGGAAAAGCGGAAAAGATTGTTACCAAGCAGCCAGTTGCAGTTATTAGTAAGGTGCAGAGCAATATCAAAGTTTCGGTGGATGAGCTTCCTGAAGGTAAGGTGAACCTGTGAGCAATGTTCGATTGATGAAAGGCAATGAAGCATTGGCTGAGGCTGCAATCCGTGCGGGATGTCGAGGTTATTTTGGCTATCCGATTACACCACAGTCTGAGATCTTAGAATATCTTGCGCGCGAGGGAAGAGAGCACGGCATGGTAGTGATGCAAGTTGAAAGTGAATTAGCGGCAATCAATATGGTTTATGGGGCAGCCGGTGCGGGCGCTCGCGTCATGACATCCTCCTCAAGTCCCGGCATCAGTTTGATGCAAGAGGGACTATCCTACATCGCCTGCGCCGAGCTGCCCTGTTTAGTCGTCAATGTGAATCGTGGAGGACCCGGATTAGGAACGATCCAGCCATCACAAGGCGATTACTTCCAGGCGACAAAAGGTGGAGGACACGGCGATTATCATCTCATTGTTCTTGCTCCAGCAACTGTACAAGAAATGGCTGATTTTGTCTATGATGCATTTGACCTTGCCGATAAGTATCGTAATCCCGCAATGATTCTTGCCGATGGTGCGTTAGGACAGATGATGGAGAAAGTGATCTTCCGTGAGTACGACCCGAAAGCGAGTATGCCGGACAAACCATGGGCAACAACCGGGAAGCCACCAACTCGTGAGCGAAATATTCTTACGTCACTTCATATTCAGCCGGAGAAGATGGAGGAAATCAACCGATGTCTTCAAGTGAAATATCAGTTAATCAACAAAGACGAAGTTCGGTATGAGTTATTCTATGCTGACGTCGCTGAAATGCTTGTCGTTGCGTATGGTCTTTCATCACGGATAGCTCGACGTGCAGTCGAAATGGCTCGCAGCCAAGGTCTGTCTGTTGGTTTGCTTCGACCGATTACGCTGTATCCATTTCCATATCAAGTTTTAAAGGACCTTGCTCAGGATCTCAGGAATGTTCTTGTTGTTGAGCTGAACGCAGGTCAAATGGTCCAAGACGTTCGGCTTGGGATTGAAGGAGCTGTGCCGGTTCATTTCTATGGAAGAATGGGCGGCATCATTCCTCCGCCAGAAGAAATCCTCAGTAAAATTGCGGATCTCGGATCGCGAATTTCTACACCACAAGCGCATCCACCTTTGGCGGAAAATACCAAAAACCAATCCGCAAATCTCAATTCGATATTCGAAATTGCTAAGACTATGAGACGAGAAGATGAATTCTGAGCTTCCACCACTAGATAGCCTTGAGTGTGTCTGGGCAAAACCTTCAACGCTGACAGATACTCCGATGCACTATTGTCCCGGCTGTGGACATGGTGTTGTGCACAAGATTTTGATGGAGGTGATCCAGGAACTTCATATCCAGAGTGAGACAATTGGTGTTGCGCCTGTCGGTTGCTCCGTCTTTGCTTACTACTATATGGATATTGACATGCAAGAAGCGGCTCATGGTCGCGCCGCTGCCGTGGCGACAGGTATCAAACGCATGTTGCCCGACAAGTATGTCTTCTCATATCAGGGTGATGGCGACCTCGCGGCAATTGGGACAGGAGAAACAATTCACGCAGCCAATCGAGGAGAAAATATTCTTGTCATCTTCATCAACAATGCAATTTACGGTATGACGGGCGGGCAGATGGCGCCAACAACGATTCTCGGAATGAAAACAACCACAACACCAGAAGGAAGAGATACTGAAACACAAGGGTTTCCTTTCAAAATTACGGAACTCATTGCAATGCTTCCTGGGGCGTATTATGTCACTCGCCAAGCAGTCCACACGCCCAACGTGGTTCGACAGTTTAAGAAAGCTGTCACAAAAGCTTTTCAATATCAAAAAGACAAGAAAGGTTACTGCTTGATTGAGGTAGTTTCTAACTGCCCATCGGGTTGGAAGATGACACCGCTTGAATCGAATAAGTGGATGGAACAAAATATGTTTCCAGTGTATCCACTTGGAGATCTCAAGGTTGATGGTAAACTAACTGAGAAGAAGTCATGAAAATAAATAAAGTATGGCACGAAAGAAATAAAATGCCTAAAAAGCCTTCTCTGCAGGAAAGAATCAATTGGCATCTTGCACACGCGAAACATTGTGCATGCAGACCTATTCCCGAAAAGTTAAAGAAAGAAATAGGTTTACAAAGAACAAAGAACTAAGAATAAAGAGCAAACGTATGACACACGAAATCCTTTTCGCTGGCTTTGGCGGGCAGGGTGTCCTCTCGATGGGCATGACGCTCGCGTATGCAGGGATGCTCGAGGGGAAAGAAGTTTCCTGGATGCCGTCGTATGGTCCAGAAATGCGCGGTGGAACTGCCAATTGCATTGTCATTATCTCTGATAAGAATATTAGCTCACCAATCGTTTCCCAATTCGATGCCGTAATCGCGATGAATCAGCCGTCATTAGACAAGTTTGAAAAGAGTGTCAAACCGAATGGAATATTGATGTACGACTGTAGCAATGTGATCATTCCGCACTCTCGGACGGATTTGACTGTTGTTCCGGTGCCCCTCGAACTAGAGGTGATGAAACTGAAAAATTCAAAGGTAAAAAATATGATCATGCTTGGAGCATTCCTGAGTGTATGCCAGGTTGCACGGGTGTCCTCAGTTATGAATGCTCTAACCCATGTACTGCCTGAGCGTTATCATCATCTTCTCGATGTGAACCGGAAGGCACTTGAGCAAGGGAAACGACTAGTGATTGAAGCAGCAACACCATTAGCATAAAGGGATCGACCATGAACCAGACAGAAATTCGGTGTGCACAATCCTGTAAGGAGTTATGTTCGGCGATAGAAATTGCCCTCGAGCATGAAAAGCAAGCCATCCTCCGATATGGTATGTTTCGAGATCAGTGCACGTATCCTGAAGTGAAGACGATGCTCAACGAGCTCATCATCCGAAAGCAAAAAGAAATTCAACTGATTGAGCAAACAAAGTCTCTGTTGAAAACGAAATTTGAGGTGCTCGATCAAATTCGAGAAGGATTTGAGATGTAAGGTACTGACAACATAAAGAAAGGGGAAGATTATGAACCTCCAACAATATTATTGGCAGCAGATACGCGAAAAAGTCTGCACCCAGTGTATGCACGGCGATGCAAAAGGAAACTGCAGCCTTTCAACAACGGAAGAGTGTGCTCTGAAAGTGTATTTGCCTGAAATTATATCAGTCGTTGCCAATGCACACACAGATTCTTATGAACGGCAGCTATACAAGTTGCGAAGACATGTGTGCATCTTGTGTGACTGGCAAATGCCTGATATGACGTGTCAGAAGAGGACAGAAGGTACGTGTGCTCTCGAGCGATACTATCCGATTATCATTGAAATTATCAAAGACGCGAGAAAGAAGTTACAGAATGCAGAAGTAGATTCTGCATTTACCTAATGATCAATAAGAATAAGGTGAGTAAAGGAGGGGATCACGATGATTGAATACTATTGGCAAGCGGTACAAGAGAAAGTGTGCAAGAAATGCATCGATGGAGACGGGCGCGGGATCTGCAGGTTATCTGGCATTGATGAATGCGGGCTAAAGCTGCACTTTCCGAAAATCCTTGACACAGTGTTATCGGTGACAAGCGATACCATGGAACCCTATATCGAGGCTCTCAGAAAAAATGTCTGTTCGCAATGCAAGCATCAATCGCCCGATGGCAAATGCTCATTTCGTGCCAGTGTCGACTGCGGGCTCGACCGCTATTTCCCGTTAATTGTCGAGACGATTGAAGAAGTACATAAGAAAAACATCACTGAGTTGCTGACATGAGCTTTGAGATTGTGATAACTGCATTCCGCTAAAGTCGTTCAGGTAATTCTCAATCTTGAGACGGATTCCATCTAAATCTTTTCACGCATGATAAGGGTTTTGAAGAATTCCTCAAGATTTCATGGAAACTGAAGACTTTGCTGCACCTTCCTCAAAAACCTTGTGGCATCATTATTGAATCGGACATTTAGGTCTAAATGTCTTATTTTACCAATGTCTGGAATTTTCAGTAAGTCATGCGAATATGCGATTCAGGCGATGCTTTATCTTGCAGTTCAAGAAGAGAAGCATCAGATTCTTTTAAAAGACATCTCAGTGGCGTTAAATATACCTTACTACTTTTTGAGTAAAGTGCTTCAAACGCTCGTTCGTCGAGGGCTTGTTGTTTCATACAAAGGATCAGGCGGAGGCTTTTCACTCGATCGCCCATCGTCAGAAATAAGCTTAATTGATATTATTCGGGCTGTCGACGGTGAAGAAGTTTTTAATCGGTGTATCTTAGGATTTGGCGGATGTGACAATCAGAATCCATGTCCTCTTCATGAATCATGGAAAAAAGCCACGCAAGATATTCTTCCTGCACTTTATAATAAGACCCTTCGCGAGCTAAGTCAGGAAATGAAGCATAAATTACAATTCATTGAGCAACGGGATTTACAAAAGGAACAGAGTTATGCACAAACTCAATCGGCGTGAATTTCTGGAACAATCTGGCAAAGGTGTCCTCGGGACTGCCTTTGTCGGCGGATTGCTCGATTTTGATCTGCTGCAGTTCATCCGAAAGATCGACAATCCGCTTGCCTATTATCCTAATCGTGACTGGGAAAAAATCTATCGCGATCAGTATCGCTATGATCGCACATTCACTTACATTTGTGCCCCAAATGACACGCACAACTGTAGACTCCGTGCTTTTGTTCGTAATGGAATAGTTGTTCGCATCGAACAGAATTATGATGCTACGGACGTGACTGATCTGTACGGCAACAAGATTCCACCATCCTGGAACCCGCGAGGTTGTCTGAAAGGCTATACGTACATTCGTCGTATGTACGGTCCCTATCGCGTGAAATATCCCACGATCCGTAAGGGATGGAAAGAATGGGCTGATAGTGGATTCCCCGTCAATACAAATGGCGTCCCAGACAAAAAGTATTTCAAGCGTGGAGAGGATAGCTGGCTGCGTGTTTCCTGGGATGAGGCGTCAATCTATGCTGCGGTGGGATTGCTTCATGTGATGAACAAGTACCAAGGGGATGAGGGCGTTAGTAAACTTAGGGCCCAGGGCTATCCAGTAGAAATGATTGAGGCGATGCACGGGAGTGGAGGACAGGTAGTGAAAATGCGACCGGGGATGTCGCTGCATGGTGCGCTTCGTATTCAAGCATTAAAACGGTTTGCGAACATGCTTGCACTTCACGATGTGGAAGAAGCGAAGCAGCATACCCGCCAGCCCTATGGCGCTCGTTCATGGACAAATTACGACTGGCACGGTGATTTACCACCAGGACATCCGATGGTGACTGGTATCCAAACACATGATGATGATCATAATAATTTCCGCCATGCGAGGCTTTTCATCATTCAGGGAGTGAACTTTGTAGAAAACAAAATGGCGGATGCCCATTGGTGGATCGAGACCATGGAACGCGGTGGAAAAATCGTCGTCATTGCGCCAGAGTATAGTCCCTCATCACAAAAGGCCGATTACTGGATTCCCATTCGTCCCGGCACCGACCCAGCGCTTCAACTTGGTGTCACAAACATTCTCATCCAAGAAAAACTCTATGATGTGGACTTCGTGAAGAAATTCTCTGACATGCCGTTGTTAGTTCGGCTCGATACCCTCAAACTTCTCCGCGCATCGGATGTCTTTCGTGGTTACAAAAATCAAGAGCTAAAAGGTTACAGCAAAGAAGTGCAGAAGATCGATCCTGAGGCACGGGAGCAGTGGGGCGATTTTGTCGTGTGGGATACAAAAGCAAAGAAACCAGTTGCGATCACCCGGGAGGATGTTGGGAAATATGTGGGTGATAGGAAGATTGACCCTGCGTTAGAAGGGAGCTTCACGGTCAGTGATGTGAAGGGAAAACGGATCAAGGTCAAGACTGTGTTTCAACTCTATAAGGAACTCTGTAGCGAGTACGATCTCAATACAACCCATGAAATAACAGGCGCACCGAAAGAGCTAATTGTCCGCTTAGCAAGGGATTTGGGTACAATCAAACCCGCTGCGGTGCATACGGGGGAAGGGGTCAACCACTATTTCCACTGCGATATCACAACACGAGGAACGTTTCTTTGGATGGCATTGACAGGCAATATTGGTAAACCCGGGTCGGGAGTTGGACACTGGGCTGGGAATTACAAGTTCTGTGTGTTGGATGGATTGCCAAGATTTAACACCGAGGATCCATTCAACATGAATCTTAATCCGGCAGTGCAGGGCGAAGAAATTAAGGTAAAGAAGTATTACAAACCCGAAAATGTCTGTTATTGGAATTATGAAGATCGTCCGCTCATTGTAGAAACTCAGGAAGGAAGGAAAGTCTTTACAGGCAAGACTCATATGCCTACGCCTACTAAAGTTCAATGGACAGCAAATGTGAACCTGCTGAACAACGCCAAGTGGGCATACAACATGGCGAAAAATGTTGATCCTAATACCGAAATGATCGTCATCAATGAAATGGAGTGGACTGGGAGCTGTGAGTTTGCTGATATCGTCTTACCGGTGGAATGCTGGGCAGAGTTGACGCTCCCCGATATGACGGCTTCGTGTTCGAATCCTTTCCTGCAAGCATGGAAGGGGGGCGTAAAACCCATTTTTAACAATCGCAATGACGCCGTGATTATGGCTGGCGTAGCAGAAAAACTTTCCGAACTGACCGGCGACCGACGCTATCGAGACTTTTTCAAATTCATTCTCGAAGGGAAAGCGGAGGTATATCTCCAGCGCATCCTTGACGGCGGTACGACGACGGCTGGTTACAAGATCGATGATTTATTGAAGCGCGACGCAGCAGCTCTCATGATGTTCCGTACCTATCCACGCATTCCTGGGTGGGAGCAAATTCACGAATCTAAGCCTTTCTACAACAAGACTGGAAGGATTGAGTTCTACCGGGATGAAGACGAATTCATCGAGTATGGAGAGAACCTCATTGTCCATCGTGAGCCGGTCGAGGCTACACCATATCTGCCGAACGTCATTGTTGCCGCCCATCCCGCAATCAGACCGGATGACTACGGTCTTTCACCTAATCATTCCGGTGCCGATGAGCGGTCTGTGCGGAACATTAAAATGCCATGGAAGAAAGTAAAGACCACAAAAAGTTTCTTATGGGATCAGGGCTATCGGTTCTGGTGTCTGACACCAAAATCACGGCATACAAACCACTCGTCTTGGGCGGTGACTGATTGGAATTTCATCTGGAATAATAACTTTGGAGATCCTTATCGGATGGATAAACGCATGCCTGGAGTCGGTGAGCACCAACTCCACATGAATCCGGATGATGCGAAAGAACTTGGCATCAACGATGGCGATTATGTGTATGTCGATGCAAATCCTGCCGATCGACCGTACAAAGGCTGGTCACCTGATGATCCATTCTATAAAGTATCGCGGTTGATGCTGCGGGCGAGGTATAATCCTGCGTATCCTCGCGGCGTGACGATGATGAAACACTCTGCATTCATGGCAACCCCGAAATCCGTGAAAGCCCATGAAACACGCGTAGACGGACGGGCGGTATCGGAAGACACGGGATACCAGGCAAGTTTCCGTTACGGCTCACAGCAAAGCATCACACGCGGTTGGCTGCAACCGACGATGATGACAGATTCACTCGTGCGGAAAGATGTCATCGGGCAGCACATCGGCCAGGGATACGAAGAGGACACGCATTCGCCCAACACATGCCCAAAGGAAACGCTGGTGCGCATCACGAAAGCGGAAGATGGCGGTATGGGGGGCAAAGGAGTGTGGGATCCGGTGAAAACCGAGTTGACCCCGGCAAATGAAAATGAGACGATGAAGAAATATCTGAATGGGGAATTTTTGAAATCGTAATCAGTCAACAAACAAGGGAAATTGCGATCGATGATAAAAGTGAAAAGGATATACGATCAGGCTCAGAAGAACGATGGATTCAGAATTCTCGTGGACAGACTCTGGCCAAGAGGGGTTTCAAAAGAGACGGCAAGTGTAGACTTATGGTTGAGAGACATCGCACCAAGTGATGGACTACGGAAATGGTTTTGCCACGACCCTGCAAAGTGGAGCGAGTTCGGGAACAGATACACGAGAGAGTTGAAACGGCAACCGGACGCTCTGAAACAGATTAAGCGAATTGAAAAAGAGAACGGAGTAGTGACCCTGCTCTATGCGGCGAAAGATAAAGAACATAATAATGCGGTTGCACTGACGAAGATCCTCCAAAAGCAACGAGGATGAGAAATGGAAGAACTTCACACAGAAGATGATCGTTCCGATTTTGAGTTGACGCACCACGTCGTTTCCGGCGACCCAGGAAGAGACCATATCGCCGAGATGGCAGAGGCGTTCATCCTCGAGTTCAAGCGGATGCGGTGGACGAATGAATCAATACTCGCAATGTTCCGAAATCCGTTCTATGCCGGTCCGTATTATGTTTATAAGGAACGTGGAGAGGAATATGTCCTTGATCTTCTCAACCGTTTGAGAACATAAAAGTCACTGACAAGGAGAACTGTATGCCCAAAGTTTACAACTGGCAATTAGGTCGTGAGATGGACTATCCTTACGAAGGAAAGCGCTCCAAGCGACAATTTGCTGCCGTCTTCAATATCAACCGCTGCATCGCTTGCCAGACATGCACGATGGCGTGCAAGAGCACGTGGACATATTCGAAGGGGCAGGAGGCAATGTGGTGGAATAACGTCGAGACGAAACCCTACGGCGGCTATCCGCAGCACTGGGACATCAAAGCACTCGAATTACTCGGTGAACAACCGGGTTGGGATACAAATCAAGCAGACACCGAAAAACCGTATGGTGTCTATCAAGGCGAGACGCTCTTTGAGGCGGCAAAAACCCGCGCAACCGAAAGCGGTCAACAAGCGCTCGGGTACTTACCGACGGAAAAAGAATGGCGCTCTCCCAATTTCTATGAGGACACGGCGTACTCATCAATCGCATCCCAGCAGGGGAAAATGGCTGATGGGACTGTTTTGCCGGAACACAAGGCATGGTTCTTTTACCTACAAAGGATTTGCAACCACTGCACCTATCCAGCCTGTTTGGCGGCGTGTCCGCGCGGAGCGATTTACAAACGGCCCGAGGATGGCGTTGTGCTCATTGATCAGAGTCAATGTCGGGGATATCGCAAATGCGTCGAGCAATGTCCTTACAAGAAGCCAATGTTCAATCCCGAGACGAGAATTTCGGAGAAATGCATCGCTTGTTACCCTCGCCTTGAAGGAACCGAAGCCCTCACAGCCGGCGAGCCGATGGTGACGCGATGTATCTCGGCATGCGTTGGCAAGATTCGATTGCAGGGATGGATCGACGACCCTGAGAGCCCTGTGTACTATCTCGTTCGTGTAGCGAAAGTTGCCCTTCCGCTCTATCCCCAGTTTGGGACGGAGCCAAATGTGTACTACATCCCACCGCGCTGGGCACCCAGAGGATACCTGCGTCAGATGTTCGGTCCCGGCGTCGATCACGCTATCGATGCATATGCACATCCTGACCACGAATTGCTCGGTATCCTGCAGTTGTTTGGAGCGACGCAGTGGCTGGTCTACAGTTATACAGTGAAGGATGATGAAGTCATTGGATACGGAAGAAAAGGTCACGAAGTTGTACGTGTCCCGATTGAAGATCCCGTGATTGTCAGGCCAGAGAAACATCTGAATGTAACGTGATGACGATGAACAAGGGATTGCGTTTATGAGCCAACGTCAAGTGTCATTCCAAACTGCATTCATTTACACATCGCTGACAATAGCCATCGGAGCCGGCTTTTTGTTAGGTGCGCACCTCGCACTGCCAATGGGATTTAACTGGAATCTGCCTGAGCATCTCCCCGTCTGGATTCAAGTCCATGGGCATTTACAGCTTGTCGGTTGGGTGGGGCTTTTCATTGTAGGCGTGAGTTTGTATTTCATTCCAAGGTTTCTGAAAACTCCCTTGCCCTATCCTCATCTCCCTCTGTGGATTCTATGCCTCATCACCACTGGCTTGATTGTCCGCTCAATCTCAGAATTTGTCATCGCCTACTCGCAGCCTTCAATCTATTCTGGTATTGCATCCATTACACTTCCCATCAGTGCATTAGCAGAATGGACAGGTATTATGCTCTACCTTTTCTTAATAGCGCGAATGCATAGAGTAACCGATACGCCGTCGCAGCATTTCGCAATGGTGAAACCATTTTTTCTCATGATGGTCTCTGGATTTTTTGTGTATGAATCGCTGCAGCTTGCCCAGGTCTTTTTCTTCGATGTTACGGAAAGGCTCCCATGGAATCAGTTTTCCATTAATTTCTTCATAGCTTTCACCTTGCTCGCGCTGCCCATTGCGTTTGCAACAAGAACGTTTCCTTTATTCCTCCAGCTTCCTCCTATTCGGTTTCCATTTCAGCGATTGGGGATTGCATATTTGCTTGCCACACTTGTCATGCTGCTGCCTGAAATCCCCGGTCTTGGAGTGTCAGAAAATACTGCATTCGTTAGCGCAGCCACTGTTTCGCAGGTTGTACGGGCTTTCCTTATTCTCTGGATTGTGTGGGAGCTGAAACTGTATCACAAGATGCTGCTAACTACCGATGCATTTTTGATGCGCTACTTTGAGCCGGACTATATCGATGCGTGGCAAAAGAGTGTGACGTTTCAGCGAGCACGGAGAGGGTATTTCGACTTCGGTGAGTTTGGACGATTCGAGCTTCTTATTTATTCAGCTTTCGTGTGGCTTAGTGTGTATGCCGTCTTTGAATTCACAGACGGCGTCTCGACTCTTTTCAGCCTCGATGTATCCTTTGGACGTGATCCGGGGCGACATGCATTCTTGTTAGGCTTTGTTACCCTGTTGATAATGGGTATGGGGTTGCGAATGCTGCCGGGTTTCGTGCAGAAGAATGGAGTAGAGTATCCTAAGCTTGCCATCTGGCTGGCTGTGTTGGGTAACATTGCCGTGTTTCTACGTATTGTCCCGATTGCACTTCATACAACATGGCTCGGAAGTAATGAGACACTTCTGGAAATGATGCTGTATGGATTTGGAGTCTCAGGGCTTTTTGCTCTTTCGGCCCTCATTCTATTCTCGGTAACTATTATGACAACGCTGCAAAGAAGTGGAATTAAGGATGAACAAATGACGAGTGTATTATCCGCTTCCTGTGAGTGTATGCATCAGCATGAAAGAGGTCATCGTGAAAGACAAGTGGAGGCGTTGATGTGCTAATGGAAAAGATCTTTAAACAATCAAATAAGGTGTAAACTATGAGAAGAATAGTATTCATGCTTATAATTGCTGTAGCCTTCGTGGCTGTCGGAGTCCAGTTCCTGGATGGAAGCGTTATGATGACTTCAGATGCTTCACGTGGCAAACAACTGTACGAGCGTTACTGTGCGAATTGCCACGGACTTGATGGGAAGGGCGAAGGATCAGCGGCAAAGTATCTCTTCCCGAAACCTCGAGATTTCACACGAGGGTTGTTCAAGTTCCAATCAACTCCCGTGGGTTCACTTCCAACCGACGAGGATTTACATCGCACGATCAAAAACGGAATGCCTGGCTCTGCGATGCCAGCCTGGGATCGACTCACAGGGCAAGAGCGCAACGACCTCGTTGCATACATCAAGACATACTCTGAGAGGTTTCAAACTGAGCAGCCGACAGACGTGCTGACCATCGAAAAAGAGCCAGAAGCCACACCAGAGATGCTCCAAGATGGCAAGGCAGTCTATGCCCTCGCTGGTTGTTGGCGGTGCCATGGGAAAACAGGAGCTGGAGATGGACCTTCTGCGAATGATCTGAAGGATGACCTGGAACGTCCGATTCGCCCGTACAATTTTACGCGCGCGGGAGCGTTTAAAGGTGGTGGAACTCCACGTGACATTTACCAGACGTTCAGTACCGGTATTGGCGGAACTCCTATGCCGGGCTATGGCGAAGATGCTTTAACACTGACAATAGAAAGTTTCCCTGATCTTGAAAATCTTGAAGGACAGTACACCCCTGAAGAGATTCACGATATCAGAGACTATGTCTCCAAACTTCCAAGTGAAGTAGAAATGAATACAAAAACTGAAACCGAACGTAAGGCGCTTGCCGATGCAAAACGATGGGTGCTTGTCTATTATGTCCTGTCGCTTTCACAATCAGGCAAATCACAGATTTCTTATACAATAACCGATCATCCAATAACAGCGGTTTCAGTGAAGGATGTCTCACAATTTACAGATCCGACCTCCACGCAGTGGAGTGATATTAAAGAGATTGAGCTTGCCTTAATTTCTCTCTGGCAGCGTGAGACACCGACAGATCGAGTGCATGTCAAATGTGTGACCGATAGAAAGTCAATCGCTTTTCGCTTGGAATGGGAAGACCCAACGAAGGACGACAACGCCCTCTACAATGCAAAGTTTGGTGATGCGGCAGCGGTACAGTTCCCACTCGACCCAACAACAGATCCTTTCTTCGGCATGGGTGATACAAATTTTGTCGTGAACATCTGGCACTGGAAAAGCTGGTGGGAAAAGGATAGAGTAGAATACGCCGGAGTGACAAGTGCCTTTCCTGACATGGCGGTGGATGGCTACCCGTTTGACGTCACAGGTAGCTCAATAGCAGAATATTTCGTTAGTAGGGATTCAGCGAAAAATATTTCGATGACGTGGAATGCCGGGTGGGGTTCAGGAAATCTCTTGAGTGCTCAAGTGCGAACGTCTTCGGTAGAAGACCTCAACGCGAAAGGATTTGGCACGTTGACTTCTCAAGCTGCAAATGCACAGAACGTTAAAGGCAAAGGCATCTGGAAGGATGGCAAATGGTCAGTGGTATTGTACCGATCACTCGATTCGAAAGAGAAAGATGATGTTGTTCTCAAGAGCAGCACAACTATTCCAGTTGCGTTTGCAGTCTGGGATGGTTCGCTCAATGATCGTAACGGACAAAAGATGGTGACAAACTGGTATCGCTTAAACATTGTTGCGAAATAGGAAATTCTGCGATGATATTCTCATCATAAACTCTAACTTTTATAAATAACATAAGGAGATATGATTACACCCAAAACAGTTGAGTTCTTACGGCGTCGGGCAGCGGCTCTTGTTGCAATCATCTTGATTGTGACGTTCTACGCCTTTACTCGTCTTCCCGCGCCATCCCCATCTGAGTGCACCGAATTGGCTACACACTTTAAGTTTACGAAGTTCGCGTTACCCGAGTTGCCGAGATACGCGCTGAAATCCGTACGCCTGGTTCATCCGAGCCTGGAGCGTATCTCGGCATGGGTCTCCTCAACTGGTGCAGCGATTGCACTCGGAGATATTGACGGGGATGGATTCCCTAATGATCTATCTTGGGTCGATCCCAGAATTGATCAAGTGGTCATAGCGCCCGTTCCGGAAACCGGTCAGCGGTTCGAGCCGTTCGTCCTCAATCCTGCACCCCTGCCGTATAATGCATCAACTATGGCACCGATGGGGAGCGCAATTGCGGATCTCAACGAAGATGGCCTCATGGACATTCTCGTCTACTACTGGGGTCATACGCCAGTCTCCTTTCTGCGGAAAAAGCTTCCAGCGGAGGCTCGAGGTACGTCGATCAGCGAGCCTCTTTCGCCGGCAGCATTCGTACCCTGTGAAGTTATCTCGTCCAGCCAGCGGTGGTTTACCAGTACTGCAACGCTAACAGATCTCGATGGCGATGGTCATGTGGACATCGTTATCGGGAATTACTTCCAGGATGATGCTCGAATCCTCGACGCACATGCATCTGGTATCGAAGTGATGCACAATACCAAGTCTAAGTCATTCAACGGCGGTTGGAATCGGTTGCTCTTATGGAAGGGAGCGACAAGCGGTTCACAGCCAACAGTGCAGTTCACGGATGTACCTGGGGTTCTTGACACAGAAGTGGCTCGCGGCTGGACTCTGGCAGTCGGTGCTGCCGATCTGGACGATGACCTGCTGCCAGAACTCTACTTTGCGAACGACTTCGGTCCTGATCGTCTTCTGCACAATCGTTCCACGCCCGGCAATCTTCGCTTCGTCATATTGGAAGGAAAACGGAATGTGGGTACACCTGCTTCATTTGTTCTGGGTTTCGATTCTTTCAAAGGCATGGGGGTGGATTTCGGAGATGTGAACGGTGATGGGCTCCTTGACATGTACGTAAGCAACATTGCCAGCGAGTTTGGGCTGCAGGAGAGTCATTTCTTGTGGCTCTGCACTGGAGAGTTAGAGAAAATGAAGGATGGCCATGCACCGTACCTCCAAGCCAGCGAATCGTTTGGGCTTTCACGTAGCGGTTGGGGATGGGAATCGCGACTGTCTGATTTCGATAACGATGGTACACTCGAAGCGATTCAAGCAGTCGGCTTCATCAAAGGGGAGATTGACCGCTGGCCTGAGTTGCAGTCGCTAGGCACAGCGAACGATCAGATGATGCACGATCCACGACACTGGCCCAGGTTTCGACCGGGAGATGACCTCAGTGGCCACGAGCCGAATGCCTTCTTCGTTCGTGCCAAGAACGGACGCTATGCGAACATTGCACACGAGCTGTCTTTCGATGAGCCAATGGTCAGTCGCGGTATCGCGGTCGCTGATGTTGATGGTGATGGAGATCTGGATTTCGCATTGGCCAATCAGTGGGAACGATCTTACTTCTTCCGGAACGAGAATCCTGAGAAGAACAACTTTCTCGGACTCCATTTGTTGCTACCGGTTCAAAACCATCATTCTCCCACCACCGTAATCGTTCGACAGGGTCATCCCAAACGTGATGAGCCAAGTCGCCCTGCCATCGGCACGGCAGCGACTGTCTATCTTCTGGACGGACGACGTCCTGTGGGGCAGGTTGATGGCGGCAACGGGCATTCCGGCAAGCGCAGCCAAGATTTGCATTTTGGCTTAGGTCGTCTAGCTAATGATGCCCAGCTTCGAGTAGAACTCCGGTGGCGTGATTCGATTGGTCACCCTCATCAGGAAACTATACGCGTGAGACCTGGATGGCATACCATCCAACTCGGTTGTGAGCACAAAGGAGATCAAACGCTATGAAACCCGCCGAGACTGTAACAGCCTTATACTTTTACCCACAGGGGAGCGAGCGTTTCCGGATGTTCGCGCTTTGGTACTTCGCAACTCTCTTCACGCTGTTAACGATCTTCGGGCAGACGGTCCTCGGATTTGAGCAATCGTGGGCGCATCCGATCGTTGGTGTCGCAACGGCGTGCACAATGCAGTTCTTACTCGAATGGTTAGATGCTCGAGGCAAGAACCGTCCGGCACGATTCAAGGGAGGCGTAATGCAGCTAATCAATTTTCTCCTGCCGGCGTACATCCCAGGACAGGCGATCGCCATCTTACTCTATCCGAACGAGAGAGTTCTGCCGATGGCTTTTGCAGCGGTTGTAATGATCGGCTCGAAGGTGATCTTCCGCGCGCCGGTGGGCAACGGGCACACGCAACACTTTCTCAACCCGTCAAACTTTGGAATTTGTGTCACCCTATTCCTGTTTCCCTGGGTGGGTCTCGCTCCGCCGTACCACTTCACGGAAAATGTCTCTGGGGCGTGGCACTGGATTCTGCCCGGCATCGTCATGCTCTCAGGCATTGTTGTGCACAGCATCTCGACTGCTCGACTCCCTGTCATCGTTGCCTGGCTGGTTGGCTTCGCAGCGCAGGCGTTTGTGCGAAGCTGGCTTTTCGATATTCCCTGGCAAGCCCCTTTGGTACCAATGACAAGTGTCGCATTTCTTCTGTTTTCGCTGTACATGATCCCTGATCCGGCGACGATTCCACTCAATGCCCACAGGCAGGTGGCGTTTGGCTTAGCGGTGGCTGTTGTTTATGGATTGTTGCAGCAGCTACATGTGGTGTTTGGTCTCTTTCTGTCTCTAACCATTGTCTGTGCGCTTCGCGGGATTGGTTTATACCTGATCGCCGCCTTCAAGGAACGTGAGTCCGTTGCTATCCAGCCAGCGGTGTAGGACTGTGAAAAAACTCTTTTGAACCTATATTAGAAGTACTATGGAATTATATGTGACACCAGATTCGCTTCAAGCAAGGGCAAGACTCTGGCTTGAAAAGATTGCACCCTTCAATCAACATCAAATGCAACTCAGCAAAGAAAAAGCAGCTCTCCTCGTTATTGATATGCAGCGATTTTTCTTGGACCCGGCTTCTCCGACGTTTACCTGTGGGGGGCTCGCCATTCTTCCAACGCTCAAACAACTCATAGATGTCTTTCGAGTGGCGGGGCGTCCGGTGATCTACACACGACATGTTCATCATCCCGATCGTCTTGATGCTGGTATAATGGAGTGGTGGTGGGAAGGAATGTGTCTTGAAGGAAGTCCAGAAAGTGAAATCCATAGCGATATTACCCCCTTGCCTAGGGAGAAAGTTATTCCCAAACATCGCTATTCAGCATTCTATAACACCGATCTGGAGACTGTGCTTCGATGCCTCAAGATAGAAGAACTTGTCATATCCGGCATTATGACCAATATGTGTTGTGAATCCACGGCACGTGATGCTTACTACCGGGATTACAAAGTGTTCTTTCTCGCTGACGCCACTGGAAGCATCAGTGAAGAGATGCATTTGGCGAGTCTGCTCAATCTCTCATTCGGATTTGCATTCGTAACAACTGCCGATTTGGTAACAGAACAACTACTGAAGTGAAAGAATTATGTGCCTTCGCCTAACAGAAACCACGACACTCGCTCGCAGTGCGATGTATAAACTTTTGGCAAAGTCGTTCCTCTATCCGACACAAGAAGTCTATGATTTTATCCGGAGTCAACAGTATCAGGATTCTCTCTCAGACGCATTGGCGATTGAAAACCTGTCGGCTGATATGGAGAGGGAGATTATGACGTTTCGTGAGTCAATATCCGCTGATCGTATTCCATCACGTGAGGAACTCGAGGAAGAATACAATCGTCTCTTTGCCCATCTCGCCTCAGCGAAATGCCCACCCTACGAGACCGAATACGGTTACGATAATGTTTTTCAGAAAACCCAAGCAATGGCAGACATTGCGGGATTCTACCATGCCTACCAGCTTGAGGTTGCTGATGTCAATACGGAGCGTGTCGATTTCCTTGCCATGGAGTTGGAATTTATGTCGTACCTGACAGCAAACGAAGCATACGCTCGGAAGCACGGTGAGGAAGAACACTTGGAGATTTGTCTCGACACTCAGCGGAAATTTCTTCGCGATCACATCGGCCGCTGGGTTACTGCCTTCACAAAAATTCTTGTTAATGCAACGGAGAATGCATTCTACCTACGGGTCGGAAAACTGACGGAAGGTTTCTTGGATACAGAGGCTCGAACACTCGGTGTTGAGTTAGCAAAGGTAACAGCACCGAGTGGAGATGCCGTTGGTGAGCTAAAGCCATTTGGGTGCGATGGATGTCTGTATGCTAACAGCGGCGATGAGAATGTCAACAATGCTTCGAATATAAAATTTGAGGTGTAATACTATTTAGTCACTGAGGGTCAAACACATCTATGGCAACAATGATTACTGAAGAATGCATCAACTGTGGTGCGTGTGAGCCAGAATGTCCCAACACTGCAATTTATGATCCTGGTGCCGAGTGGGAGCTCAACAGCGAGAAGCATCCAGCTCTCTCTGCGGACTTTTACTATATTGCCCCCGAAAAGTGTACCGAGTGTGTGGGGCACTTTAAGGAAGAGCAGTGCGCTGTCGTCTGTCCTGTTGACTGTTGTGTTCCCGATCCCAACCATGTTGAAACTGAAGAGCAGTTGTTGGAGAAAGCGAAGCGATTACATCCGGGGAGGGAGTTTGTCCTGAGTCCAGAAACGTCAAAATACAGAAAATAATCTTCGTTGTTAAATAATCTAAGGAGTAAACAACAATGACAAGAGCGACATTTTTTTTATTATCGACTGTAGCGTTATTGTTCTTCTCAGTGCTCACTCTTTTTGACGAATCATCTCGAGAGGCATTAGCCTATCCAACTGCCGTTGGGATTCTCTCGAAGGCTAAGAATTGTCTTGCCTGCCATGCAAACAATGGACCTTGGAAGGATGATGAGAAAACGATCATCGATATCATTGAGAAGGAGACAAAGAAATCGTATAAGCAGGCGGATGGAAGCTTTCTTATTGAAGTAAAGCGCAATGAGCTTAAGACCATTCGTACCGTCATCGGTCGGTACAAAGAAGATGATTCGACGGCTCCGTATAGAAACGCTTGGTTGTATATCGATCCCAAGACTATTCAATCGACATCACTATCCAAGTTTGCACCAGGATGGGACGTTAACTTGCCAGCTTCGTGCAGGATTGTCGGAGACAACCTTGATGGCTACGAAAGAGCAGCCATTACTGTTCTTCCGATGACGATCCGACCTTCCGATGCAGCACAGGATGCTCAACTAACGTTGCAGGTTATGCTAACACGAGGCGAGTCTGTCAAAGGCAGGGGAAAGGAAGGAATGGTAGGGAGCTACTTTGAAAGAACAGTGAAGCTGAAAGTCATTGATTAAGTGTTGATCGCAACGAGATCGGGAGCCCTGTGACAATCAATAACGATCCCATTCATATTTTGATGCGTGAACACGAGCAAGCATCGCAAGCACTGGCACAATTAGAAAACGCTGTGCTGTCCATCGATCAGACAGGGTTTTCCGTCGAAGCCTTTGAGCAAATTGGCAAAGCAATCCGATTCATAGGTACGACGTTTCGTGAGCATGATAAGAAGGAAGAGCGATATCTATTCAATCTTCTGGAGAAACATCAAGCCGGACTCACTCAAGATTATCGACGTGAACACCGGGAGTTGTGGAGCGCCATTGATCTGCTCATGAGTTGTGTCCGCGATGTTGAGCTTGGTCGATTGCATGGTTTATCGCTGCGAGAATTGATACAAACGTCCAAGCTTGTCGTTGAGCTGCTGAGAGCTCACATCAGAAAAGAGAACACTATTCTGTTTCCGATGGTAAAAGAATTACTCTCGGAATTGGAGTATGATCAGCTCCGCAACAGCATTGCCAACTCTCATGCTTAGTGTGCTGAGAAAAACATGAACAAGATGGACTTGCATTCTGTATGAAACGGCTTGTTGATAGGTTTGGTAGAGTACATGAGTATCTTCGCATCTCGGTGACGGATCGGTGTAATCTTCGCTGTCGTTATTGCCTACCACTTCAAGGCGTGGTGTTGAAAGACAGAAAGGATGTGTTGTCCTTCGATGAAATTGAAACCTTGGCGAGAATATTTGTTGATCTTGGCATCAGAAAAATCCGCATTACTGGCGGTGAGCCGTTGGTACGAAAAGGTGTAGAAGAACTATGTCTACGACTTGCAGCGATGCCGGAACTTGAAACCCTTGCTCTCACCACGAATGGCGTTTTTCTCGAAGAAAAAGCTGCGCTGTTGAAAAACGCAGGAGTTCAAAATCTCAACATCAGTCTTGATACACTTCGACCAGAACGGTTTCGGCAAATCACCTATCGCAATGAATTCGATGCTGTACTACGAGGGATAGAGGCTGCACTGGGCGTGGGATTTCCCTCTATCAAAATCAATACTGTAGTGATGAAAGGCTTCAACGATGACGAGCTGCTCGATTTCGTCGAGTTAGCTAAAGCATTGTCATTGAGCGTCCGCTTTATTGAGTACATGCCGTTCCGAGGGAATGGGTGGAGTGAAGTACGATTCCTTCCCTATCATGCCATGAAAGAAGTCATTGAATCCCAGTACACCCTGATACCAGTACAGCGCAACGGAACTATTCACGGACCTGCAAAAGAATTTTACGTAAAAGAGAGTAACGCCGTTATTGGTTTTATTACAACAATGAGCGAGCACTTCTGCAGCACATGCAATCGGCTGCGATTGACTGCGGTTGGCAAATTGCGCAGCTGTCTTTTCGCACGTGAGGAGTTTGATCTCAAACGACTTCTGCGTGCGAGAGCAAGCAGAGATGTGATAGAAGATATGATTCGTATGGCAGTGATTCTCAAATGGGAAAAGCATCCTGACGCTGAAGAATTAGTGAGAAGTGGTAATTGTGTTATGACTACTGTTGGAGGATGAGAGATGAATTTGAAAACACTTGATGAAATGCTACAGGAAACTGCGAGAATGCACCATCACCTGTGTCCTCGACAGGTGTTAGGCGTGCGCATGGGACTGCTTGGGGGAAAGATTTTGAATATCGAAGTGCCACAATCGGGAAAACGATTATTGACCATTGCTGAGACCGATGGTTGTGCAGTCGATGGAATTTCAGTAGCAACTGGGTGCTGGGTAGGTCGAAGAACTCTTCGCATCGAAGACTATGGAAAGGTTGCTGCCACGTTTGTTGATACCCAGACAAAGCAAGCAATACGCATCGTTCCGCAACCTGCAATTAGGCATAAAGCCAAAGAGCATGCACCAGAAAAAAATGGAAAATGGGAAACACAATTAATCGGCTACCAAAGAATGCCCGATGATGAATTGCTCGATGTCCAGGAAGTATCACTCCTCATTCCAATCGAGAAAATCATTAGCCGACCGGGCAAGAAAGCTATTTGTCAAGGTTGTGGTGAAGAAATTATCAATGAAAGGGAAGTTGAATCGGTTGGGAGGGTACTCTGTCGTTCTTGTGCAGGCGAGCCATATTACATTCTAAAAAGGTATCCGTTAGACACTAAGGTAGCAGCAATCTGTGTCTTCTAGGTTGAGTGATATCACCGGAGCAATCCTTGCTGGCGGCAAAAGCTCCCGTATGGGAAGTGATAAAGCGCTTCTCGAGCTGAATGGTAAAGCCTTCATTCAACACGTTGCCGAGATTCTTCATCAGCGTTTTGATCAAGTCATGGTGATTTCAGACTATGATGGATGTTATGAATTTCTCCAAATCCCAATTTATCATGATGTCATCAAGAATTGTGGACCGCTTGGTGGAATCCATTCGGCTCTTCACCACAGTCAAACCGAGAAAGTTTTCGTCGCTGCGTGTGATATGCCATTTCTCAGTGTTGATGTTGTTGACTATTTGTTGGAATCAGATTGTGAGATGGATGTAACGGTTTTCCAGGTAAATGAGGTGATCCAACCACTTTGTGGGTTATATGATAAAAAATGTCTTCCGGTCCTTGACGAACAACTTATACTTAGGGATTTTTCTGTCATTAGTTTTCTGGAACACTGTTCTACAACGATTGTCACTCCAGAGGTTCATAGAGTGCCCAACATTTCTGATATTTTGACAAATATTAATACACGAGCTGAGTATGATAAGTATGTCAACAAATCCACAGGACCTATCTCATAACAACATTCTTGGAAACTGTCATGAGTACGAACTCTTTCATTGATCATCGTAAACTCTATCGGTTACCATGGACGCTTCCTGATAACGCCATTGCATGGCTCGAACCAACGTCTGCGTGCAATCTTGCCTGCGATGGTTGTTATCGGGAAAATATTGCAAGCAGTCATAAGCCGTTAAATGCTGTCGAGGAGGAAATAGATACATTTCTCAGGTTGCGTACCGTCGATGGCATCTCGATTGCCGGCGGTGATCCATTATTGCACCCTCAGATTGTAGAAATAGTCCGAATGATTGCCGAGCGGGGAGTAAAACCCATCATCAACACCAATGGCGGTCCTCTCACGAAAGAGCTACTGAGGGAACTGAAACGCGCAGGTGCGTATGGATTTACGTTTCACATCGACAGCAAGCAGGGCAGACCTCACTGGAAGAACAAGAACGAAATTGAGTTAAATGATTTACGCCTTCACTATGCTGAAATGCTGGCAGAAGTTGGAGGTCTGTCGTGTGCTTTCAATTCGACTGTCTACGAAGATACGCTTCAGTATACTCCGGAGCTTATCGAATGGGCAACAAAGCATATTGATATTGTGCAGGTGATGGTTTTCATTCTATTCCGAGCTGCTGTGCCGCAACTTCCTTTCGATTGGTATGCCGGCGGCAAAAAGATAGATATGAGTATGCTTGCTTATACTGAAACAAAAGAGCGAAAGATCGATCTACAATCGACTGACGTTGTTGCTGAAATCCGGAAGCGATTTCCAGAATTCACACCCTGTGCATTTCTCAACGGCACTGAGAAGCCGGATTCCTTTAAATGGTTACTTACCGGGCGGATTGGCTCAAGGGGGAAAATCTACGGCTACGTTGGACCTGTTTTTATGGAATTGATGCAATCGTTTCACCATTTGTTTACTGGACGGTATCTCGCCTATGCGAAACCACAGCTGACGAGTCTCGGCAAATCAATGCTGCTCCTTTCATACTTCGATAGAGGCTTGAAGAAAATCGCAGGTCGCTATCTAAAGTCGGTGTTGCTGAATCCCATGAACGTGTGGAAGAAATTGCATTACCAATCGATCATGATTATTCAGCCTGTCGATTTTCTCCCAAATGGCTTGCACAATATGTGCGACGGCTGCCCCGATATGACGCTGTGGAACGGTGAGCTTGTCTGGTCATGCCGGTTAGAAGAGCTTAAACATTTTGGATGCTGGGTACGATCAGTACCGCGCGACATCAGTGTGTGAGGATTGCTGGCAGATTTTTCTTTCAGTTTTGATAACTGTCATCTCACAACTGAGAATCTAGTTTTTTTAGAATTGCCCAATCGTGGGCACAAGTGTAAATCTCATCATCTCAGTGTGACTGAGAAGGTGGCATATTGATTGCTGAGAAGATAAGAAAGGTGTTAATCAGACCGTTCTTTCATGTTCTTTGTGAAGACATAAAACGTATGAATGCGCAAGCTGATTCATCAAAAGAAGTTTTTCGTCCTCGGTTGATTGTGTGGCAATTGACGCCCTTTTCCCATCCGCTATTATCGGGAAATCAGTGCTCAATGCCTAAGAAGGATCAGGAGCAACTTCCAACACAGAATTGCTTGTTAGTCATTGAGAGTATTGTCCGCACATCAAAGCCTATAGTTGTTCTTGTTGGAGAAAAGGTTTTTCAGCGTTCTGACCTGTATGATATTGTTGCGTATGGTATGGCGTTTGGTCTGAAAATGATTATTGAAGCATTACCGTCTGAGCTTTCGATAGACGTTCTGCGGAGATTTTCTCCATTTGGCCCAAGGGTCTTTCGCGTCCTTCTCAATGGGTGTATCATTGAAGACCCATCCACACGATATCGGCAATCGCGGGAATTCTCTGCTCTCACAGACTGCGTTCAACGATTGAAGAGTGCTGGGTATGAGGTCCATCTGAGTGCGATTGTCACGTCCTCAAATTTGCGTGAGCTTGCATTCTACCATGATTACGCTATCCGCTGTGGTGCCAGAGGAATATACTATCACCTCTGGCGACCTGCTTTCGTGCCACAAGATGAACCTCGAAACGCTGATAAGGTAGTTGATGCTATTTGCCGAATGAAACACTTCAGCCCGAAAGAAATGTATGTCTCGCCTCAATGTGTGAGGTATACTGTTTCCCTCGTCGAGACTCATGGCGGAGGGTATCAAATTGGTTCGAGTAATGAATCAAATCTGTGCTGCAGCCATCTGTGCCTCGGTGGAAAAACGTTTGCTTTCATCAACGTAGATGGAACAGTGCAAGTGTGTAAGGCGATGCCTACTGTCTGTGGAAACCTGCTTTTCGATCATTATGATTTCCAAAAACTATGGAACTCATCTTCAGTGTTTCAATACCTTCGTGAGAATCAGTACACTTGCACGAAGACAAGAAGTGCGCTCATGTACTTGAGGGATAATCAACAAGCTGAAGTTGTGTCATGAAGGGGAATAGCAAAGTGAAGTCAAGATACTCGATGTGTACAAAGCTCATCTATGGAAAGCCAGTGAGCAAGAAATGGGATTATGATCACCATGTCATTCCTCCGATTTCTTCGTCGTCTACATTTCGCTTGGATACAGCACAGCGGGGAGCACAAGGCTTTGCTGAATTTGCCCATCATCACGATGGTACAGCGATTGAATCTCGAGCACCGATCTATATCTATGATCGACTTGGAGAGCCAAACAAGGAATTATTAGAAGAAAATTTAGCAGTTGCGGAACACGGTGAAATTGCTGTTACATTTTCTACAGGCATGGCTGCGATTTCTGCATTACTCGGGTCGCTCACGGGTATTGGCGATGAGATCATTGCTCATAATATTCTCTACGGTTGTACATATTCCTTATTAACCAATTGGTATCCGCGATATAAAATATCAACCCACTTCACCGATTTAAAGAATCCACATCTTTTGATGAAAGCTATTACGGAACGATCTCGGATAGTCTACTTCGAAACACCAGTCAACCCAACATTAGAGTTGATTGATATTGAAGCGGTCGTGGACATCGTGAGAAAAGTAAACAAACATCGGAAATCGACACGAAAAATCTATGTTGTTATCGATAACACGTTTGCCAGTCCGTTTTGTCAACGTCCATTGGAACACGGTGCTGATTTTGTTGTTGCATCCTTAACGAAAGCCATCTGTGGTTTTGGGACTGATATGGGTGGAGTTGTAGTCGGTCCAGAATGGAGTTATGATCTGCTGCTGCTCTATCGGAAAGATTTTGGCGGAGCGTTGGCGGCGAAGAGTGCTTGGCCGATTCTCGTCTATGGTCTGCCAAGTCTGCCGACACGCATGAAGCAACAAATCGAAAACGCAGCGGTGATTGCTGCATTTCTTGAAAACGATCCACGCATTCGGTTCGTCAGTTATCCGGGCTTGACATCGTTTCCTCAGTACGATCTCGCCCAGCGTCAAATGCGCGATTATGAGGGAAATTTTGCGCCGGGGAGTCTTCTTTACCTTTCTCTCAAAGGGAAAACACCGCGAGCTCGACACGAGAAAGGCGAGAGATTTATCAATTATCTTGCGCACAATGCGTACACGATAACACTCGCAGTGAGTTTGGGACATATCCGAACGCTTGTTGAGCATCCAAGTTCGATGACTCATGCTGCCATACCGTTGGATGAGCAAATCAAAAAAGGAATCGACCCTGGTGGAATTAGGCTCTCAGTTGGTCTTGAGAAAGCCGGCGATATTATCCATGATCTTGCAACGGCGTTAGATCATATTGATTAATTGCTATTGAGCTTGTATGAGCACTTCACAACATTTAATGTCCTTACGAACCGCTCCAGTCGGCAAGTGGCTCCGCATTCATTCGCTGCCGCACGGTTTTATTCATGCACAATTCATTAGACTGGGTATCAGTGAAGGCGAGCGCGTGAAGTCTCTTGAGCGGCTGCCCGGCGGAACGATTGTTTTGCAAAAAAATCGTCAGCACATCGCAATTGGACATACGCTGGCAAAGCAAATTTTTGTACTTGTTCTTCAGCAAGATGAGGTTGCTGCATGATGACGAATGAGTTATCGACCAACCTTTCCCATAGTGAAAACCATCGACATGCCGGGTTATCATTTTTAGAAAGAGAGAGCACTAAAACCAAAATTGTTCTTGTTGGAAATCCGAATGTTGGTAAATCACTGATCTTTAATGAACTCAGCGGCATGAATGTCGACGTCTCAAATTATCCCGGCACCACTGTCGAGATCTCGAAAGGCATGTACGGTGATTACGAGGTGTATGACACCCCTGGAATTTATGGCGTCTCTTCGTTTAGCGATGAAGAATCTGTTGCAAGGGACATTATTCTCGAAGCGGACATTATTCTTAATGTTGTTGAAGCCACACATCTTGAGCGTGATCTTTTCCTCACACAACAATTGATTGACATGGGCAAAAAAGTTGTTGTACTACTTAACTTCATGGATGAAGTAAAGCAGTATGATATTGAAATTGATGTTCGCAAACTCTCACAGTTCTTAGGAGTTGATGTTATCCCGATAATTGCAATTACGCGAACGGGGTTTGAAAAAATTCCTTCTGCTATTACATATGCAAAAGAAGGAACCCAACGGCTGGAACTCCATAGTATGCTGCACTCGATGTTAATGATGGTTGGCTCGCAGGCAGAAGCGTTGCTAGTTCTCGAAGGCGATCCCATTATCGCTCAACGACATGGGGTCGAGCCGGGATCGAAGAGAGACGAAAGTTATATTGGCAGACGCAACAGAGTCAATTATATTATTAACCAGGTGTTGAAAGACGTTTCTAAGCAACAGCGTTTTTCCGATTTTGTTGGAAGGATGGCGCTGCGGCCGCTTACTGGCATCCCGATTTTAATTTTGGCATTGTACCTTGCGTACTTGTTTATTGGGAAATTTGTTGCTCAAGATATCGTGAATTTCACAGAACAGCAAATCGGAAAAAAAGTGTGGGAGCCGTGGGTTCGTTCTGTTATCACGGATTTCATTCCTGCTCCTTCATGGTGGAACGAAATTCTCGTCGGCGAATTCGGCGTGATCACGATGACCACGACATATTTGCTATTTTTACTTCTTCCACTCGTCTCTGCCTTTTATGTTGCTCTGTCGTTGATGGAAGACAGCGGCTATCTGCCACGTCTAGCGACGATGGTCGACAGAATCTTGAGCTATTTAGGACTCAACGGCAGGGCTATTATACCATTGGTTCTCGGATTTGGCTGTGTCACCTCAGCCACAATTACTACTCGACTTCTTAGTTCGGAACGTGAGAAAACGATCGCCACGGCGATTCTGCAATTTGCGATTCCTTGCTCAGCACAACTGGCAGTTATTGCTGCGCTCCTTGCTGGCGCTGGCTTTACTCCGATGATGCTCTACATCATGGTCATACTCTCAGTCCTCATTGCCATCGGCACGATTCTCAAGAGACTGTTAAAAGGTGAATCTGCGCCGTTGCTTCTCGATCTGCCGCCGATGAGGATGCCAAGAGTCAGAAACATCGTCCGTAAAACAACATTCAAAACGTATTACTTTATGAAAGAAGCAACCGGCTGGTTCTTCGTAGGGGCGCTCGGAGTCGGAATTGCTCAGGGTACTGGGGTGTTACAATTTCTGCAGCAACTTCTCGTTCCTCTTACGACCCACTGGCTCCAGCTTCCACCGCAAGCGGCAACGGCATTCATCATGGGTGTGGTGCGGCGAGATTTCGGAGCAGCCGGGTTGTACCACATGACGTTAAGCCCAATGCAAATTGCTGTGGCACTTATTGTTATCACGCTCTTCGTTCCGTGTATCGCTTCGCTCACGGTGATGATGAAAGAACGTGGATGGAAAGAAGGATTGGCGATTTGGACTGGAACATGGGTGGCAGCCTTCATGGTCGGCGGCTTGGTTTCACAACTTGTTCTTTGATATCATGCAAAGAGAGCCCTTCAAAGTAATATCTCTATCCGAGAAATTGAAATCAGAAGTTCGAACATGTCCACAGTGCAAGCTTGAAATTCCAAGCCCATTCATACAACGCTGTCCAAGATGCTCTACCTTGTTACCTCAGCTCAAGATCGATTGCTCTGGGTGCTTGCATCGCATTGCATGCCCTATAGCTCAATAAAAAATCCCGACTAATTTTTCTTAGTCGAGATTTAGCTTTTTTGTAGCGGGGGCAGACGATGCACATGATAGAAAGTCTGAAAACATAGTTCATCACTTAATGTGCATGGCTGTTCTCGATGATGTCCGTTGATTCGTGTTTTCCGTTAGAGGAGTCATACT
>JACQVI010000126.1 GCA_016209795.1 Ignavibacteriota bacterium | reverse complement strand
TATTATATTGTAAGAGAACCTATGTTTGAAGATGTAAAAGATAAATTAGGAGAACTGGACACAAAGCTCACAATGCTGCGGAGGTATCTTTGACCTCGATACCAAAGAAAAAGAAATCGCCGAGCTTGAAGCCAGGACGCATGCACCAGATTTCTGGAACGATAACATTGCCGCGCAGAAAGTAATGCAGGGGATCACCCAGCAGAAGAGCTGGGTTGAAGCGTGGACATCGATTCAGCGAAAACTTGACGATACTATAACTCTCCTCGAATTGGCTGTCGAATCCTCCGATGAATCCTTCGAAAAAGAACTACAGTCAGAAGTCAGTACAATCGAAAAAGCCATCGATGAGTTAGAATTCCGCAACATGCTTAGTGGTGATGATGATGCGAAGAATTGCATTCTCACCATTCATTCAGGTGCAGGTGGAACTGAGGCACAGGATTGGGCAGAGATGCTCATGCGGATGTATCTCCGCTGGTCTGAAAAAAAAGGATTTAAAACATTTTTGCTTGATGAACTTGCCGGTGAAGGTGCTGGAATCAAAAGTGCTGCAATCGAGGTGCAAGGTGATTATGCATACGGCTATCTGAAAGCTGAAAACGGTGTTCATCGTCTTGTCCGCATATCACCATTCGATGCGAATGCTCGCCGCCATACCTCGTTCGCTTCCGTGTTTGTCTATCCTGAGATTGAAGATGATATCGAGATCGAAATCAATCCTGCAGATGTGGAGGTCGGCACATTTCGCTCTGGTGGCAAGGGTGGTCAGAATGTAAACAAAGTTGAGACTGCTGTGAGGATCGAGCACATCCCTACAGGCATTGTAGTAGCGTGTCAGCAAGAACGCTCGCAATTCCAGAACAAAGAGCGCGCGATGAAGATGTTAAAGTCTCGTCTCTATCAACTCAAGAAAGAGGAGGAAGAAACGAAGCGATCCGCACTCGAAAGCTCGAAGAAGAAAATAGAGTGGGGAAATCAGATCAGATCGTATGTGTTATATCCATATAACATGGTCAAGGATCATCGTACTGATGTTGAAACCAGCAACACGCAAGCAGTCCTCGATGGCGATCTCGACCAGTTTATAAGAGCATACCTACTTGAATATGGCAGGAAGAAAAATTAGTTCTGCTTGGTATCTTAGAATGGTTTGGGGTTCCAGGTTTGAGGTTTGGGTTGGCTACACGAACCCCGGATCTCTAACCTCGAAATGGTGAATGTCCATTGAAGACGTCATGGCAAGAACCTAGAACCCATCGTCCACTTTCCGTAATCTTACATTGACCATCTCCTGGTTCATAGCAAAGCGTTACATACAAGCTCACCGACGAATGAAGTTTCTTTCGTTTATCTCGAGCATTGCAATTCTTGGTGTGATGCTAGGAACGGCTGCGCTCATCATTACGCTCTCGATCTTAGATGGATTTGAGCGTGAGATCAAAGAAAAAGTCGTTGGGTTTACATCGCACGTTCAAGTTCAAGGGTTCCAAAATCTTCCTCTCCCTTATGATCAGCGTTCAATCGATAGAGTGACGAGGGAAATTCCTGACGTTATGTCGATTTCGCCTTACGCTGCACGAGAAGGTATGATTCGTGCGGGAGAAGCTGTCGATGGAATTTTTCTGAAGGGCATCGATCCATCACAGAATGTTTCAATACCGCAACGCTATCTTGTTGAGGGGACATTTCTTTCGGGCGAGCAGCAAGGAATCAATCAGATCATCTTAGGTAAAAAACTTGCTAACAGACTCAATGTGACAATCGGTCATAAACTCGTTGTGTTTGCGTTGCCTCGAGGAAAGAACCAGAGCCTCACACCACGAGCCATGCAATTTCAGCTCGTTGGTATCTATGAATCCGGCATGGCTGAGTACGATGACATTTATGCCTACACCCATTTGAGAAGCGCACAGAAGTTGTTCCAAGTAGGAGAGGATGTGTTAGGTTACGATATCCTTGTTAAGGACATAATGAACGTCGATGCAGTCGCGAAGCGAGTTCAAGAATTGTTAGGATATCCGCATTATGCCAGAACAGTTTTCCAGCAGTATCGGAATTTGTTCTCATGGGTTGAACTTCAGAAGAAACTTTCCCCACTCCTGCTGGGCTTAATCATCATCGTAGCAACAGTGAACATCATTGGTACGCTCTTGATGTTTGTCCTGGAGAAAACTGAGGCGATTGGGATTCTGAAATCCCTCGGGGCGACTCCGAAGTTTATTCAAAATATTTTCATGTTACAAGGATTGGTGATTGGATTCGCTGGTATTATTCTTGGGAACGGACTTGCATTCTTGTTTTGCTGGGTGCAACAGCAGTTTACCGTGATCTCCATTCCATCAGATATTTACTATATGAGCGCAGTGCCGATAGTTTTGAGAGCAGAGAATTTTGTCATCGTGACCCTTGCTGCTTTCCTGTTGTGTCTTATCACTTCAATCCTTCCGTCTCGAGCAGCGGCAAAGGTAGATCCTGTCACAGCACTTAGATTTGGATGATACATGAAAGCTGTTGAGTCATTCATGGCCCGACGGTATCTGCTCTCCAAGCGACGAATCCGCTTCATTAATGTCATTGGAATCATTTCCATTGCAGGAATTACTATCGGAGTAGCTGCACTGTTGATTGCACTCTCGGTGTTCAATGGTTTTAGCAGTGTGGTCACGTCTGTTCTGGTTGGATTCGATCCTCACATCCGCATCGAAAAACGCGGCAATCTAACAGCAGATGAGTTACAAGAGATTGAACAGGTTCTTGTGCGTAACCCTCGCATCAAGGCGTACTCACCGTTTATCTCAGGAAAAGCCATGCTTGTTGCGAGAGAGTTTAATCGGGTAGTGTATGTGCGTGGAGTGGATCAGCAGCGCATTGCAGACGTTTCAGGATTGAAAGAAAAGGTTGTCCTCGGTTCTTTTACGTTTGATGACTCAGCGGGGGTTGGTAGTATCATCATTGGACTTACCTTAGCTGATAGATTGGGAACTGTAACAGATGATGAAATCTCGATTATCAGTCCTTATGGATTCCAGTCGGCGCTCTCTGGAATCAGTACACCTGAGATGATGAAGTTTAGAGTAACAGGGATTTTTGAATCCAACAACAAGGATTACGATGCAAATTATGCATATATTTCCATCGGTGTTGCACAGCGACTTTTTCACTTTGAGAACAAATACAACGGTATCGAAATGCGCTTGCATGATTTCACTGCTTCAGAAGATGTTAAGCACGAACTTGTCAAACAATTGCCATCGTCTTTTTCAATTTCTACGTGGTACGATCTACACAGCAGCTTGTACTCTGTCATGAAGATCGAGAGATGGTCGGCATATATTCTTTTATCGCTCATTATTGTGGTTGCCACATTCAACATGCTCGGCTCGTTGACCATGGCTGTGATTGAGAAACGGAGGGATATTGGTGTGCTGAAGTCGATGGGGATGACATCAAAAGGTGTTGTGCGAATTTTTATGGTTGAAGGAATGCTTATAGGGGTAGTGGGGACTGTACTTGGCACCATCATCGGCTTGCTTGTTCTGCATCTCCAAATCAACTATCAACTTTTTCCATTAGATCCTACTGTCTATATCATTCCCGCTATTCCGGTAGAAATCCGATGGGCAGACTTCGTCGCTATTGCTGTCGCATCGATGGGACTTTCGTATCTTGCGTCGTATTATCCGGCACTTCGAGCGGCATCGGCACTTCCGGCAGAGGCAGTTCGATGGGAGTAACATGATAAAGTCTACTATCGTCCTAAGTTGTTCGAACATTCATAAGAGCTTTTCACTTGATCGTAAAGCTGCATCGCAGTTCCACGTGTTAAAAGGCATTGATTTGGAAATTAACCTGGGAGAGATTGTCTCTATTGTCGGTGCATCAGGCTCTGGCAAAAGTACATTGCTGCACATCTTAGGCGGATTGGATCGACCTTCGCAGGGGAATGTCTCTTGGCTTGATCAAGATATTTTCTCGTTGGGCGATGATACATTAGCTACGCTTCGTGGAAAGACCGTTGGTTTTGTGTTCCAGTTTCATCACCTTTTACAGGAATTTACTGCGCTTGAAAATGTAATGATACCGCTGATGATTCAAGGTACTTCGCTGAAGGATTCGGAAGTAAAAGCAGCAGAATTGTTAAGCAAGGTTGGTCTGATTGATCGGAAACATCACAAGCCAAGTGAGCTTTCAGGCGGTGAGCAGCAGCGTATCGCTGTTGCCCGTGCACTTGCCAATAACCCCAAGATCATCTTAGCCGATGAGCCTTCTGGCAATCTCGATTCCGTTTCAAGTCGGCAACTTCACGAACTGCTGTGGGAATTGAACCGAACGGAAAAGCAAACGTTCGTCATCGTTACGCATAATGAGAAGTTTGCTGAGGGTTCGCACCGAGTGTTTAGAATGGTGGATGGAAAGTTACAAAAGTTGTCGTGAAGAACAGCCAACCTTGCGAAGGTTCTGAACCTTCGCAAGGTTACTCCGAAGACTTTGACTTTACCATGATTTTCCTTACATTATCACCGACAATTGATTCTTGAAAGATCTCCATGGCAAAAGTCGTAAAAGGGAAACAGTTCAGAAAAGGGAAACAAGACGACATCCTCCCGTTTGAGCGAGAGAATTACATCATCATGGGAATTGGATTGCTTGTTATCATTCTCGGGTATATCGCGCTGTCGGGAAATCAGGTCGAAGGCTTTCTTCCGCTCACTGTCGCACCGATTCTCCTTGTCCTGGGGTACTGTGTCATCATTCCAATCGGTATCATGTATCGTAAGAAGGAGAAGCCTCCAAAACCACAAGAGGTGACACCACCACCAACACAACAATAAGTTGAATCGTTTTGCCGCATCTCTTCAGTGCAAATTTCAAACCGAAACTTCTCTTCGTTTTCTCACTTACTATGCTTTTGTTTTTTTCACTTGAGTGTCAAAAATCTGAGGAGGCAAAAAGAAAGCGAGCAGAGTTGGATAGTTTACAGAGAGACACAGCCCATCGATTCGTCAACCCGCTGCGGCAAAAAACAAATATTGAAGCTGTTGAGGGATGGCGTGAATCGATCGGCAATGTCGACAGTCTCGTCACCCCACAGCAGCCAGTAATACCACATCACTGATTGTTCAAAACTCATCTGTAATTGTTCCACTAAGCTCACAACGAACTACGCTCCTATGCCAAAGGCATCCCGATCTGCAGGACAAGTTAGGTGTCCAAATGGTGGAGATCGTATACGATTCCTCAGTGAAGTTCTGTCAGCGATTCATTGATCACCTATCGGTTCTCAGTCAAAATCCCCCGGTTGACAGTCTCCAAAATTTTTATATATTACTATGCCTATTACACTGAGTCTCATACATACATGAATTTGTAACATGCATTCAACTTATAGACGTTACATCATAGCGGGGGTTGCGATAGCCATACTCCCATTCTTTTTGCTTCCCCTGGGCTGCGAAACTGACATTACAGCTCTGCCACCCTCTGGAAAGCTGATCCACTCGCCATCGTGGGTGGACGTTGATAAAGAACAGGCGGAAAGTTCACCGCTGCATGTTTCCGCTAGCGTCTTGCCGACAACGGTAATTCAATTCGACTTACCCGTAGAGGGTATCGTTACGCTGACCATCCACGATGCCCAGGACGTGGAAGTAGGAAAACTGCTGGATCGCGAGATACTCGAAGCTGGTTCCTATGAAGTCGAATTTGATGCTTCCAGTCTCGCCTCTGGCGTCTATGTCTATACGCTTGTGGTTGAGACCCTCTCACCGGAAGGAACGCGCACGGGGTCTGTGTATACGGCGAGCCGCAAAATGATGTTGCTCAAATGATCGACTCCTCTTCCCTGATCGGTCTATGTCAATACTTGTCTGAGGAAATAAAATGAAATCACGAATCGGTATACCACTCTTATGTTTGATCGTTCTCATTGCGCCGGACCGGTGCCTCGCACAAGGAGAAACTGGGCTTCCTTTTTTACTCATCCCTTCCTCACCGGAGGGAAGCGGAATGGGCAACATTATCGGCTCGATGATCTCCGACAATCCGATGGCGACGCTTGCGAATCCAGGCCAGCTCGGCGTTCTGGGTCTTGACCACTACTTCACCGGCGGGTTTTACCCTTCGGCAACAGCGTGGCTACCCGGCTTCCAGAATTCCGACTTTACATACAATGCGAGTGCGTTCAACGCCGGTTTCAACTTGAAGCGCCTGATCTCGCTTCCCTTTGGACTCAGTGCTGGATTTGCATATTCACACGTTAGCTTTGTTCTGGGTACGTTTATCATCACACGTGACGATCCGACGCCTCTGGGTTTCTTTCAGGCCGAGGAGCACACAGATAATTTTTCATTTGGAATAGGAATTGATTATCACGTCAGGGTGGGATTTGGTTACACAACGAAGAGTGTGGAGTCGAAGCTTGCCCCATTTGACGTGCAAGGTCAGGGGAGACAGGGGGTTGCAAAGGTATCGACCCATGATATCGGAATCGTCGCGCAGGCTCCCATCCTGAAGATCATTGGCGAGGCGGTCGGCGCTCCAGTGACAGTATTCGGGTCGGCTGAGCCTCTGATTGATCTCTCATTCGGCTACTCTCGCCGGAACCTCGGCGATGAGCGTGTGGTGTACATTGATGCGGCGCAGGCGGATCCGCTGCCACGCAATGCAACGCTCGGACTGAACTATACGGTGGGTCTCAATCTCCGGACGCCAAGTGCGACATGGGAGGTCTTCTCTGCTACGCTTGCCCGAGAGGCAGATGACATCCTTGTTCAGCGCTTACCTTCTCCGAGGGATAGTCTCGGATTCATCATTGGTAATCCTCCGCCGCCGCAGTATGTTGATGGCACTGGAGCGATAGAGTTCATGAACAATGTCGTGCTTGGCAAAGGGAACATCCACGCGACGGTCCATAAAGGCTGGCAGATCAATCTCGGAGAATTGATCGCAATTCGAGGCGGATCGGTGAGGGGGAGAGGAGTATCGTACACGACGAGTGGCTACGGTCTGCGCCTCAGCGGTTTGATGAAGCTTCTCGATGCAGTGAGCGCTTCATTTTCGTCTTCTCCGGTTGCCGTATTTGTCCTCTCACACTTCGACGTTCATTTCGATCACGCTTCGAGCGACTACGACGACCCGTACAGTCTCAATGATGGCGTGACGTACAATGGGCTTAGTCTTGTCGTGAGGTAGGGCTCGATAGAACGGAGAAAGCATTGACGACAATGATGAATCGCATTCAGGTGTCAGGATCCCTCCTTCGCTTTTTGCTGAGGGAATGCTCTGATTTTCCCTATCAAGGGATGCAGTCCAGCTTTTTAACACTCTCCTCGTAGTAGAGCCTGCCACTCCCCTCGCTGGCAAAGCGAGCCTGCAGGTAGGGGATGCTGTAAGAACTTACGATCCCAGCACTTTAATCACAACGTGTAAAAGCTCCTCCGGATCGTAAGGTTTTGAGATATAATCCTTCGCTCCCATCTTCACGCATTCAAGAGCAGTGGGGACGTCGTTAACAGCGGAGAGCATGATGACGTGAGGAAACTTGTTCATCTTTCTCATTTCCTGAAGCACCGTCATCCCGTCCATCTTCGGCATTTTCACATCAAGAAGAACAATATCATAATGGCTCTTCTTGATCATCTCTAAGGCGATATCGCCGTCTGCTGCTGTGTCGACATCGAAGTCTTCAGCAGTGAATTGTTGTCTAAGATTCTCTCGGAGATCTGGATGATCGTCCACGCAGAGCATTTTCAAATGTGTCGCCATTTGCTTTTCTCACAGTGTTAACGAAAATTAAACGTTGTCAATGTACAAATGAGACGGTGAAATGTCAACTTTGTATGTGATTATTCCCAGTAAAACTTAGGACGCTTCTTTGGATGATTGCCAATTTCATCCATTGTGGCACCGTCATACAGTCTTCCGTTTTTCATAACGGAGCGGATCGATTCACTGTTTTGGATGTTTTCTATTGGATTTTTATCCATCATGATGAGATCAGCGAGCTTACCAACTTCAAGCGAGCCAAGATCTTTATCCAATCCGATGTACTGAGCACCATAGAGCGTCGCACAGCGGAGAGCTTCCATTGGAGTCATTCCTCCTTGAACAAACATCCATAGTTCCCAATGAGCACCGAGTCCTTGTAGTTGTCCGTGTGCTCCAAGCTGGAGCTTCGCACCTGCATCGAGTGCAGCTTTGGCTGCTTTCGCATTTTCGATATGGTTGAAGTCGTCTTCTTCTGCCATCGGTCGGCGACGGGAGCGTGAATCGATGATTTCTCGTGGAGTGAATTTCAGCAAGCGTTCGTTCTCCCAGACTTTTGTTTTCATGTACCAGTAATTTTCGCCAAAAAGACCCCCATAGCTGACAATAAACGTTGGAGTATAACCAGTTTTGCTTTTTGCAAGGAGTGTGATTGCATCCTTGTACATTGGTGAGACAGGAATTGAGTGCTCAATGCCAGTGTGTCCATCAAGGATCATCGACATGTTCCAGAAGAACGTGGAACCGCCTTCAGGAACAACCATCATGTTGAGCTCTCGTGCTGCCATGATGATCTGTTGCCGCTGATCTCGGCGTGGCTGATTATAGCTTTTCACAGTGAACGCACCGGCAGCCTTCAGTCGACGGAGATGAGACATTGCATCCTCGAAGTTGCTAACAATTGCCTTGAATGAGCCTTCAGCTCCGTAGAGAATCGTTCCTGTGGAATAGAGTCGGGGACCGACCATCAAGCCTGCTTTCACTAACTCAGAATTTGTAAACACACCCTCAGTGTTCGCCGATGGATCATGCATGGTTGTCACACCGTACGCAAGGTTCGCATAATACCGCCAGTTAGTCTGTGGACCCCAGCTTTCAAAGTTGCCGTGCGCATGGACATCGATCATTCCGGGCATGATAAATTTTCCAGTCACATCGATCTTCTTCGCCTCAGCAGGGATTGTTACGTTCTGTGACGGTCCGATTGCTTTTATACGATTGCGTTCGACAACAATCGTTGCATTCGGAATGATTTCGTCACCGTTCATCGTAATCACTGTTGCGCCAGTCAGAGCAAGCGAGCCGGTTGGATTATCTGTCTGTGCCACGAAGCTGATGTTGAGTCCAACTGTGTCCGGCTTCTCAGGAATGCTATCCGGCGCTCCTTCGACAAATTTGAATGTGTTGGTAAGGTCACGCGAATAAAGCTCTGGTCCAAGAGACCAGTACAGCTTTTTGCTATCTCCCGACCAGTTGAGATACATTCCTGCATCTCGTGTAACACGCTTGATGGGATAGTCGGACGTGCTCGGTCCGATGTTGACTGCCTGACCTGTTTTAGGAAAGACAGCAATGTACGCATTAAAACGCTCAACCAACGCAACCCACTTTTCATCAGGAGAGGGGAGAATTGTTGTCGCGTTGTCCGACAGAAAATGTACTCTTCGTTGTTCACCACTGAGACCGACACTGACGAGTGCAGTCTTCTCTCCTTCACTTGCCATCAGGAAAATTCGATCACCAGTCTTATTGAACTTCGCACTCGATCCTTCCTCCGTGATAAGTGCTGGCTTGCCGCCATCGGATGGAATCCAGTACACACCCTGATCTTTGCCGTATGTAGGTCCGCGCAATCCATCGCCACCAACACGCCGGAAGACTATTTTCTTTCCATCGGGTGAAAATTTCGGCTCGATGTAATGCCCAATACGTGTCGTCAGCTTTTTCTGTCCAGAGCCATCGAGTCTCACTTTCTGTACGGCGCCTTTCTCTTCATCGTTCCATGTTGTGTAGACAATCCCCTTTCCGTCGGTAGAAAATGAAGGATACCATTCAAAGTTTTTCTTATCGCTCGTGAGACGTTTTGGTGTACCGTTCGGAAGTGTCTTAATCCAGAGTTTGCCGAGTGCGTTATAGATAACGGATTTTTGATCAGGTGAGACTGTAACCCAGCGCAGCATCTTCACGTCAAATTTTTCTGGAGAGACTTCTTGAGGAAATCGGACGGCTTCTGTGATGGTCTGTTTGACGTGAACGTTGAACGGAATCTGTGTTGCTTCCTTTAAGTTGACGTTTACTTTCCAGATTTTTCCTTTTGCTGAGATGACGATGTGTTTGCCATCGGGTGTCCACGAAAATCCCGGATGTGCCCCGAAGATTGCCCACGTTTCCTGAGCATCACGATTGAGGTTATCGTAGATTGATGTTTCTTTGCCACTCTCGACATCATAGAGAAACAGTACGGTCTTCAAGCGGATACGGCGGACGAAAGCAATCGTTTTTCCGTCGGGAGAAACCTGCGGACGAACAGCACCGCCCTCGCCTCGAATGTACTGTTCCGTTTTCCCAGTCTGCAAATCCAAACGCTGAATAACGTAGATGATACCGTATGGGTCTTTGTTGTACTGGAAGCCGCCGCCGGGACTTACGTCTTCGCTATAGTAGAGGTAGCGACCATCGGGCGAAAGGCACGGCTCGCCGGCATCCTGTTCCCAGTTCTTTCGCTTCGTGAGCTGCAATCCGTCTCCCCCGCCGATGTGGTACATCCACATTTCGCCCGAACCAAGTGACCGTGTGTTGCGATAATGCTTCCGTGCAACAATGTACTGACCATCAGACGCCCACACAGCGTTGTTGGTTTGACGTTCCTTTTCTTTAATAATCGCTTTCGGATTCTTCCCGTCTATGTCCATAGTCCAGATATTGTCACATCCATCCCGATCACTGGCAAAAGAAATCTTTTTCCCATCGGGACTGAAGCGTGGCTGGACTTCGTATGCAGCTCCACCGGCGAGCAGCGTTGCCTCACCGCCCGTAATGGGCATAATGTAGATATCACCAAGGAGATCAAAGACAATCCGTTTACCATCGGGACTCACGTCGACAGAAATCCACGTTCCTTCATCGGTATCAAACTCGATGTCGGTTGTGGGACCGTGCTTGGCGGTAACGTCCCACTTCTCTTCTCTTTTAGCAGTATCCTTCGCTGCCGTTGTATCCTTTTGGGCAAAGAATGTTTGGGTGGCAAAGAAAACAATGAGCGTGAATACGAAAACGCGTACGCCTGTGTGCATAGTGTTGTTCCTTGTGAATGAATGAAAGAATAGTGGAAGTGAAGATACGGAGTTTGAAGGAGGGATGCAAGTAAAAAGAATGATGAAACTTCCAATGTTTGGAGATTGAAATTCCCAGATTTTTTTGTACATTCTTGATAACAATGAAAGCGAGGAATAGAATTCCGAGTGTTATGGCGAAAGCGACGAAACCAAAGAAAAAGCCCATCGAGCAATACGAGCACAAGGACAAAGAGCGGCTCAACAACCCGCCTGTCGGACTTGTGAACCCGGATACCGATCCGGATATCAAGGCAGGTGTTCCGAAGAAAACCTATGCCTACGACCCGCACCTCGACCCGCAGCTTGTGTGGGCGGGGAAGGCAGAGCATACCTCGTTTGAGATTCCGACCGTATCGCTCCACGTGCACGAGAGAATCGACCCACGCACGATCATTGAAGCAGTACGGAAGAAGAACGGACAAAACCTCGAGCAGATGTCTCTCTTCTCAAGCGCAGAAGAAAACCCTCCCCTGCGAAATGCCATTGAGTTTTACAAACACGCTCACAACTGGAGCAACCGTCTGGTTGCGGGCGACAGCTTGCTCGTGATGAACTCGCTTCTCGAAAAAGAAGGGATGGCTGGGAAGGTGCAGATGATCTACATTGACCCGCCCTACGGCATTAAATACGGCTCCAACTTCCAGCCGTTCGTGAACAAACGGGACGTGAAGGACGGCAAGGACGAAGACCTCACCGCCGAGCCGGAGATGATCAAAGCGTTCCGCGATACGTGGGAGTTGGGGATTCACTCATACCTTACTTATTTGCGCGATCGCCTGTTGCTTGCACGAGAACTGTTAACTGAAAGCGGTAGCATATTTGTCCAGATTTCGGACGAAAATGTTCACAGTCTGAGGGAGTTGATGGATGAAGTATTTGGTCGTGCGAACTTCATGAACCAAATATCATTCAAAAGATCAAGTGGATTTGAGACGAAATTTCTTCCTTCACTCTATGACTTGGTGCTTTGGTATTGTAAAGATCGAGGTACGGCGAAGTACCATCAAATATATATGGAAAAGGGTACTGGCGAATTGACCTACTACGATAAAGTTCAGCTACCGAACGGAAAGATTTTAGATGTCGCGACACTGGAGGGAAGAATTCCTGACGGCGCCAAGTTTCTTTTATATCAGCCTTTAGTTTCTGCTGGAGACTCAGCCAACCTTAGCTATGAATTTACCTTTGAAGGCAAGAAATACCACTGCGGAGTATCAAGACACTGGAAAACATCTAAGGAGGGATTAACACGCCTTGCTTCACTTGGAAGAATCTACGCATCAGAGAACACACTCAAATTCGTACGGTACCACAGCGATTATCCGGCTACAGAATTGAACAATGTTTGGGGTGATACAGTTGGGTTGATTGCCAAGAACTATGCAGTTGAGACGAATCCGAAGGTGATTCAGCGTTGCATGTTGATGACCACCGACCCCGGCGATCTTGTCTTCGATCCCACCTGCGGCAGCGGCACCACTGCCTACGTTGCCGAGCAATGGGGTCGCCGGTGGATCACGTGTGACACATCCCGCGTCGCCATCACGCTTGCCAAACAGCGTCTCATGACGGCTATGTTTGAATACTATGAGCTTGCACACCCGGATGAGGGAGTCGGCAGTGGCTTCCGATACAAGACCGTCCCTCACGTGACGCTCAAGTCCATCGCCAACAACGAACCGCCCGCACAAGAAACGTTGTACGATCAACCTTACCAGGATAATTCAAGAACTCGCGTCACCGGTCCGTTCACGATGGAGGCTGTTCCTGCACCTGTCGTGAAGCCGATTGTAGAGCCGACCCCCTCTTTGTCTCCCCCTTATGAAGGGGGAGAATCCGCCGCAGGCGGAGAGGGGGTCGACATGAGCATCGCCCGTAGCGGTGAGACTCTTCGTCATGCCGAATGGCGCGCTGAGCTGCTCAAGTCCGGCATCCGCGGCAAGAACGGACAATACATTCTCTTTTCCCGTGTCGAGCCGTTGAGTGGTACGCGCTGGCTTCATGCGGAAGCAGAAACAAAGCCCAACGACAGAGGGGCTAACACTGTGAGAGAACCGATGCCGGAGTACAAAAAGCCCCAGCGAGTCGTTATCTCGTTTGGACCCGAACATGCGCCGCTCGAACAGCGGCAGGTGGAGCTTGCGTGGGAGGAAGCGCGTACGCTTGTCCCGCGTCCGTCAATTGTTGTCTTCGCCGCTTTCCAATTCGACCCGGAAGCAGCCAAAGACATCGACGAACTCGACCCGAAGAAAGTCGGCATGATCTTATTGAAAGCCCAGATGAACGCCGACCTGCTAACGGACGACCTGAAGAAGAAACGCACGAGCAGCGACAGCTTCTGGCTGATGGGTCAGCCGGATGTAAAGATTTCGACGATCAAGTCGGGCGAAAACAAAGGAAAGCATCAGGTCGAAGTCCTTGGTTTCGATTACTACAACACCAAAACCGGCACAATCGAATCGGGCGGGACGGAGCGCATTGCCATGTGGATGCTCGATACCGATTACGATGGTCGGAGTCTTTTCCCACGTCAGGTTTTCTTCCCGATGGCAGCCGAGAACGAAGGCTGGTCTAAGCTTGCCCGTAATTTGAAAGCCGAGATTGACGAGGAGTTGATCGAGGCTTATCGCGGAACCGTCTCGCTGCCATTCGAGCCGGGCAAATATAAACGCATTGCGGTGAAGATTGTGGATGATCGGGGAATTGAGAGTTTGAAGGTGATGGAAATTGATTAAACATGTAGGAGAAATTAAATGGGTAAAGCAAAGGTCGTTTCCCTAATCAATTACAAGGGTGGCGTAGGAAAAACTACTACGACCTATCATATTGGTTGCTCTCTCGCGCAACATCATCGGAAGAGGGTTTTATTAATCGACATCGATCCACAGACGAACTTGACATTTCTATGTTCACCATACAGTGAATGGGAAAAGTTCAAGAAAAAAAATGGCACGATTAAGAATCTCTATGAACGTTTTCAGGCACGAACTTCTATGAATGTTGCAAGGGCAATATGGAAGGAACCGATTTCAATTTCAGCGGGTCGAATACAAAACCTCGACCTGATTCCTTGCGATATTGACCTACTTGGAGAAGATCTTGCAGGTGGTGCAGTCGCGGGGACATATCCAACCTTCCAACAATTAAAAAAATCAGCGGAAGAGTATGTGAGGGAAAGATCGTTTTTGAAGCATCTCATAAGAGATGTAGAGGAAAAGTATGATTATGTTCTTATAGATTGCGCACCGAATTTGTATCTCATGACTCAGAACGCTCTCTTAGCAAGTCATTGGTATGTGATTCCTGCCATTCCAGATCACCTTTCTACTATCGGCTTATCAATTCTTCAACGCAAGGTCTCTAATATCGAGGCACAAATTGTAAAGGCGACCCAATTCGTAGACAGTGTTTCTAAAAGCGGTGCGGCAAAGCTTGGTGGGATCATTTTTGTTAAGGTTCGAATCGGTGGCATGGTGTTGACTAACACCCATGAATCGATCATGACTCAAGTAGGATCAACTCATCCAGGATTGTGCTTTGAAACGTTCACGACGGAGTTAATTGGCTATGGAGAGGCTGCCGAAGCCGCTGTTCCAGTCTGGGAACATTCAAGTAAGAACGCCAAAATGGCGAGTAGGAAGGCACAATATACATCGATAACAGATGAATTTATTAGGAGATTTGTATGAGATCAAGAGAATCCTCGTTTGTTCGACGGTTGAAGACACTGACGGAGGCTCTGCCGAGCCCCACTGAAAAGGAAGAGATTCGAAGGGACATCCAAGAGCTGATTGATTTCCTTAAAATGCTAAGTGAAGCAGTTGCTAGGATACCAACCAGTGAAGATACCCTTGCGCTGCGTCGTTCGCTTGATGACATTGAAAAGAGATTGGAAACCGACAAAAGAGCAATCCTGTTAAACCTTGTTAATCTCCGGAAAAAATCTCCGATAACAAATAAGCCGTTGTCAACCGGCGATATTGAGCAAGGACGAAAAGATCTTGATACCCTGAGCAAGTTAGATTTTGAAGAGTTGAAACAAACATTGAAGGATGAAAAAGCTTATCCCATCAAAAGAATCCGTGCAATTTTGGAGGCCTTGGGAGTTCATGTCTCCAGCAAAAAGATTCGCTCCGAGCTATCTGACTTAGTAGTAACGAAGATTTCGAATTACAAAGGTTATGAGAGCCTTAGAAATAAGTGACATGGCGAAAAAACCGTGCTTTCATGAATAGCCAGCGGAAATGAATCGCCGTGAAGATTATGAATCATCGAGGGATTAAGAGTTTGAAGGTGATGGAGGTGGGATATTCAAATGGGAAATTCAATTAGCACAAAAGAAATCAAAATATTATTCCTGCGTTCTGGAGGAAAGTGCGCATTCCCTGAATGTGAGAAAATACTTGTTGAGGAAGCCACGGCAAAGGACGAGCCCGTTGTCATCGGACAAATTGCTCACATAGTAGCAGAAAGCCGACAAGGGCCAAGAGGTAAGAATGAAATGTCAGACGAAGAACGCAACAAGCATACCAATCTAATCTTATTGTGTCCAGATCATCATGTCATTATAGATTCGCAACCCTATACTTATAGTGTGCCTGTTCTCCAGCAGATGAAAGCCATCCATGAAGAGAGGATCAAAGCGAGCGATGGTAAGATCAAGGAGTCGGGTGACACAATCGAACAAGAGATAATGTACAGTACTCTACTCCCTTTAACTCACGTACCTGAGGCAGTGTTTGTTGCCGAATGCGCATTTGATGATGGTGAGGAAGAGAGGGTGAGGCAAGTAATTGAATATCCCGAAAAGCGTACCGAACTAGCAGGTTGTTGAAAAAGGTATAAATATTCAAGAAAAATTCATTCCGGAAAAGTTTTTGAGTCATCGAATGAACACGAATGAACATCTCCACCTCGATCCTCCTTCGCTCATTGTCATTAGG
>JACQVI010000130.1 GCA_016209795.1 Ignavibacteriota bacterium | reverse complement strand
GTTATAAGGATGTGATGTGCGTTAAGGCAACTTATATTATTTCTCTCAGTATTGCCCAAAACTTGAATTTTTACTATACTGCGGTCATGAAAGAGACGAAGCACCACGAATACTGGATCGAAATGGCACTTCGGGAAGCGGAAGTTTCGCTGAACAGGAAAGAAGTACCAATTGGAGCTATCATTGTCAAAGACGGCATCGTTATTGGAAAAGGTTCGAATCAGACGGAGACACTCCAAGATCCAACAGCACACGCCGAAATGATTGCCCTTACGGCTGCAGCATCACATCTTGAAAGTCGAAGGCTGGAACATTGTACAATGTACGTCACACTTGAACCATGCCCGATGTGTGCCGGGGCTATTGTTTTAGCAAGAATTCCACTTCTCGTGTTTGGCGCCTACGATCCGAAAGCTGGTGCGTGCACTTCGCTCTATACTATCACGAATGATCCAAGACTCAACCACAGAGTCCACACCATTGGTGGTGTACTTGAGGAAAAGTGTTCAACCCTTCTGAAGGAATTTTTTATCCTCAGGAGACCTGAAGCTGATAAGAATGTGAACTCGGGAAGGCAATAGCTCTGATGACAAGGCTGCATATTACTCCGTACTTGTCTGCAATTTTTCAGTTCGATCTGCCAACTTTAACTGTTCAATCATCTCATTTAATTTCCCATCGATAACATCGGAAAGATTGTACAACGTCAAGCCAATGCGGTGGTCTGTGATACGATTTTGGGGAAAGTTGTATGTACGTATCTTCTCGCTCCGATCACCAGTCTTCACCATTGAACGTCGTTGTGCGGTAACCGACTCAGTTTGTTCTCGAATTTTCATCTCATACAGTTTTGATCGGAGCATTTTCATCGCCCGCTCGCGGTTCTGGAACTGTGATCGCTCCTGCTGACAGGCTACAACGATACCAGTGGGTTTATGCGCAATGCGAACTGCCGTTTCCACTTTATTCACGTTCTGTCCTCCCTTTCCCCCAGAGCGGTATGTTGTTATCTCCAGGTCGGCGGGATTAATGCCAACTTCCACATCCTCAACCTCCGGTAACACAGCAACTGTCGCTGCTGATGTATGCACACGACCTTGCGCCTCAGTCTCCGGAACACGCTGAACACGGTGCACCCCACTTTCATATTTAAACGTCCCATATGCACCCTCACCTCTCACTGAAAAAATGATTTCCTTATATCCTCCTCTGCCGGTATCATTCCAATCCATCAACTCCGTTTTCCATCCGGTACGCTCTACGTATCGTGTGTACATACGGTACAGATCGGCTGCGAAGAGTGCTGCCTCTTCTCCTCCAGTACCCGCTCGTATCTCAACAATACAATCTTTATCATCATTTGGATCTTTTGGGATGAGGAGAGCTTTTAATTCCGATTCGAGCTTTGCAAGCTTAGCTTCTGCATCATGCAACTCCAAAGCAGCCAATTCCCTCATCTCAACTTGTTCAGAAGATTCGGTGAGATGTTTTAAACTTTCTAAGTCCGCCTTTGTCTTCTTGTAGGTGTGATACGTTTGGACAATTTCGGAAATCTCGCTATGCTCCTTGCTTAATGTTCGGTAGCGTTCCTGATTGCCGATTACTGCTGGATCTGTAAGAAGATGTGTCAGCTCGTCGTAACGTGCGACGAGTTTTTCAAGCCGATCAAACATGTGTTAACTATGAATGAGATCTGAAACTCGATTGATATACGTGACAGGTTGTAGCTCTTCTACACCAAGCGCACACTTTAGTGCAACAATGGCAACTTCGAGCTGAGATGGATCAGGCTCTTTAGTGGTAATACGTTGCAGCCAGAGACCCGGTGCTACAAGCACCTTACCAAGGGGGGTAGTGCTTCGTTTAGCCGACCAGCGAATGAACTCATACGCCACTCCGCCAACAAGCGGGATGAGTGGCAAGTGTGTTATTAAACGAATCGGAAGAGATATCTTCCCAATCCATAGAATCAATACTGAATCCAGTACACTGAACAGCAGCATTGCAACAACCATCACGATGAGGATAAAACTCGTCCCACATCGAGGATGAAAACGCGTGTATTGTTTTGCTGCATCAATGATGAGATCAGCTCCTGATTCGAACGTAAATACTGCTTTATGTTCTGCACCGTGATACTCGAAGAGACGCTTAACATCCTTCAATAATGAAATGATACCAAGATAAGCAAGCAGTATGCTTATGCGGATTATACCTGCGATGAGATTAAACCAGAATGCATCCTGCTCGACACTAAAGAGCTTCGTCGTGACGACAAGAGGCGTGACGAAGAAAATAGCAATGCCAATAAGCAACGAGACCATCACTGTCAGAGCCAACTTAATATTCGATGCCGTCTTCTTCTCTTTCATGGCTTTGCCGTTGCCCTTTGCACGCTCTGCCTCTTCGATATCATGCATCGCAACCTCAGCGGAAAAGTTGAGTGTATCGATACCGATGTACATCATTTCGACTAAACCTACAGCGCCGCGGAGAATTGGTAGTTTAAACAGCTTGTACTTCTCAGCTAAGGAAACGTACTCCCTCTTCTTCACAATAATTTCACCGTTCGAGCGGCGGACAGCCGTAGCGATGCGTCCCGGCGCACGCATCATCACTCCTTCAATGACTGCCTGACCACCGACCTGGAGTGGCTTGTTGGGATCGAAGCGTAATGGTTGATTATTCAAATGACCTCACCCCATAAGGCTGTCCAAAGAGTCTCTAAAAGAAAGAATTCGTCATGCTGAGCGAAGTCGAAGCATCGAATTCTTTCTGCATGCACACTTCGACCACGCTCAGTGTGACGTGACTTCCTCTTTTTGGACAGCCACTGTTTGATCATTAACTTGATTTTCAGAATTGATCCCATTGGGAACTGTTTCAAAATTAAATGCTTCATAAGTAATCACGATCTAAATGTACGGATTTTTCGGGTTAAACGCTACGCTCATCGAGCATCTCATCACGTTTTAAGACAGGTATCTCGTCAGTTTTTCTTGCCTGGAACAATCTTTTAAATGTAGAAAGCTCTCTCCCCTCAAAAAACTTCATCAGGTACATTAATAACAGAAACAACGCAAGCAGAGCTAACTTCCATCCTACTATGAGAATATCTGACACCCCAAGGTCTCCGAAGGGAACGTAATAGTACACTACCATCACTACAGAAACAGCAGAAGCAATTTTAAAGAAACGACCAAACTCGTACTTTACTGGATACACTTTTTGCACAACAACATAGAGTGCTACTGCCATGACAACGTACGCAAGGAGCGTCGCCCATGCTGCACCAAACATCCCCATGGAAGGAATAAGAAGATAATTTGCGGCGACGTTTACAAGTGCACCCAAAAAGCTAATCGGCGGCGTGTAGTAGGTTTTCTTCTCGAGGTAAATACCAGCAGAAAGGTTTGTCGAGATGCCAAGAAAAAGATAGCCAAGCAACACAATCGGGACAATCGAAAGCCCATCCCAATAGCTTGGATGGATGAGATGCCGTCCGAAAAAACTGATCTTGACGATGTCCTCGATGAAAAACGTTAGCACAAGGAAAATCGCAGACATGAAAAACAGAAGATACGTCAGCACACGCGCAAAAATCTCCTTTGCATTTGGCTCCTTTGCAATGGAGAAGTAAAACGGCTTCCAGGCGTAGTCGTACATTGAGACGATGAGCATCATGAAAATACCGAGTCGGTAGTTTGCCTGGTAGATGCCAACCGTTGCATCGTCTGTCAGAGCGCGCAGGATTGGACGGTCAATCACCTGCACAGCCATCGTAGCAAGTCCTGCTGGAATATATGGCAAACCGAATTTGAGCAAAGCTTTGAGAAGCCTGAAATCAAGTGAGCTTGTGAAACGTCTGATGATAACAGGAAATAGCGTCATCAGCGTAACTGCTGAAGCAGTCAATCCACTGATGAAAATACCTTCGATGCCAGTTTTCAAGAACACAAGCAACCATATGTTCAAGACAACGTTGATCAGGATATTGAAAACCTTGATCATAGCAAAAAGTTTTGCTTTGTGCTCCATCCGTAGTACTGCAAAGGGAATGATCGCAATTGTATCGAAGGCTAATATCCCAGCAACGTAAAGAATGATCGATCCATGTTGGAAAGGGATATCGATCACTTCCGCAATTGGAGAAGTGATAAGTGCAATGAATAACGAAAAAAGGATCGACGTCCAAACCAACGAAAGGAATGGGGTGCTGAAGTTTTGCCCACGCGTGCCAATCTCCAATGTGGAAGAGTACTTGAAGTATGCTGTTTCCATCCCATACGAATAAAGAACGTTAGCAAACGCGATGAGAGAGTAGACGTAAGTGACAATCCCGTACTCCCCTGGTTGCAAAACATTGGTGTAAAACGGCACGAGGAGAAAATTCAAAAATCTCCCAAGGATCGTGCTGATCCCGTAAATCGCCGTCTCAGTCCCGAGACGCTTCAGTTGTTGGAGCATTCAGTAAAGATACTGTAAGAGGATGTCTTGGCTCGATGCTTGATAACAAAGCAGCCAACAATTCCCTCTCCTTGTAGGAGAGGGTAGGGTGAGGTGAGTGAGTGAATTCATGAGAAACTGGAAAGATGATGTGATACAATGCCTAAGAAACAATCTTCAGAGAAATATCCAGTGCCTTGGGGGAATGGGTGAGCGCGCCAATGGAGATAAAATCAACGCCGGTCTCGGCAATCGCACGAACATTCTCGAGCGTTACATTGCCCGATGCCTCGACTTCAACAGCATGGTTGATCAGCTTAACTGCTTTTCTCATCTCATCAAGAGTAAAATTATCTAACATGATGCAGTGAAGACCTTTGTGCTTGAGGGCTTTTTCAACTTGCTGAAGATTTTTTGTTTCAACTTCGATCTTAAGTGCAAGATGCTTTTGTTGAACATAGTGCAGACATCGCTCAATGGCAGCACTGATTTCGCCGACTGCTGCTATGTGATTGTCTTTGATGAGCACCATATCATCCAAACCGAAACGATGATTTACACCTCCACCGAACTGGACTGCATGTTTATCGAGCACGCGCAGCCCAGGGGCAGTTTTTCTCGTATCTGTAATTTTGGTTTTCATTCCTTTCACAGCATCGACAAATTTCCGTGTCAGGGTTGCTATGCCGCTCATGCGCTGCAAAATGTTAAGCGCTGTTCTTTCTCCCTTCAAGATACTTGCAAGCGCTCCTTCGAGTGAGGCAACAACAGTCCCTGATTGAACAAACGACCCATCATTCACTAAGGGTTTGAACTCGACTTCAGAATCAATAATTTCAAAGACATGAGCCGCATACTCAAGACCTGCAAGAACACCAGATTCCTTCGCAACGATCTCTGCACGGCCACGAAGATCGGGAGGGACAATTGCATCGGTAGTGACATCGCCCATGCCGAGGTCTTCTTGGATGGCTTGCTCGATCAGTCGAGTGACTCTACTATCCTTGTGCACCTCAATTATCTTATTGTGACGACTTCGGTTCGTCATCGACTAACATGATCGGAATGCCATCTTTGATCTGATATACTTTTCCGCACTTCTTACAGGTAAGGGTATTTTTCTGTGGCTCGTACAACAGATCGCCATGGCATTTGGGACAACAGAGAATGTCAAGGAGTTCTTTGGAAAGCATCATTACACCTTAATGTGATTGAGTAACGTCCCATTTATTCAGGACTTTGCTTTGTAAATAGATCCGCTTCCAATGACCCTGTTTCAAGTGGTAACACCTTGTACACTCCTGGGGCTTCCGCAACTTCAATTCCACCTGCCTCGTTGACAGTCCTCTTGATAGTGTTTATTGTCTCGGTCTGCCGCCTAATTATGTCGTCCTTGCCAAACCGAAGGACTTGCCAGCCTAAACTCGCCAGGGTATTGTTCCGCTTTCGATCTTTCCTCATTCTCACGACGTCACCATGATAAATATCCCCATTACACTCAATATCAAGATTCTGCTTCTTGCAGAATAAGGCGAAATCAAGAGCGAAGAGGTGTGGTTGCCTTCCAACGAAATACTGGCGCTCCGCTGATATTTCTTGAGTCTTCAAAACATTCCACAATTTATCTTCCAATGGACTGTCGGAATAGAGATCATTGATTTCAGTTGCGTGCAAAAGTTTCGTTGTTGTAGTAGGTATAAAGACGATAGGCCGTTTTCGTCCACTAATGATTGGTCGTGGCAGCGTTTTCAAATTTGCAACTTCGATTTTTAAGTAAGGTTCGTCCGCATTGGGGTGAAGCTTTTCAGCAGGTAGAAGCTGTCTTCGCTTCATTATCTCAATGTGGGTGACTTCACCGTACCAACGAATTTGGTAACTCTCTTCACCAAAACTCCTGTTCTGATAAAACGCGATGTATCGAACACTTAAGTCACGTAGGATCGGCGGAGCACTCTTCACAGGAACTCGATACCAATGCTTCTCAAGGGCTATCTTTAAATCTCTCGGTGATTTAACGAGCGCTACGAGTACCGTTCTGTCATTTTTCTTTTTCATACAGCGACCTAATTAATTTTATGGGGTTCGCTGACTGCAGCCTCAAGCGCTTCGGAAAATTGCGCCGGTGCACGCACGGGTTTACCAGTTTCTGCGTTGACAAAACTATGAACTGTATATCCTTCGGCTATGATTTCCTGAGTCGCATCATCCGTAATAACATACTCGATACGGATACGAACTTGTGGGATGTCCTTCACAATCGTTTTGACAACAAGCAGATCATCGTAGCGAGCGGCTTTGAGATATTTGGCATGTGCCTCGATCACAGGAAGGTAATATCCCATGTGCTCGATTTCAGGGTAGGGCATACCGATCTCTCGCAGCAAATCCGACCGTCCTTGCTCAAAGTACTCAAAGAATTTGGCGTAGTACACCATCTTCATCTGATCAGTGTCGGCATAGCGTACACGTATTTTGGTCTCGGAAGAAACCATGGTCAATTTTAAATTTTAGATTTCGGATTTTGGATTACAGCTTTTTTGTTCAATCCAAAATCTAAAATCAACAATCCAAAATGCTTTTACTCTTCCCACTCTCCCATCTTCCCAAACTTCTCAATGCGTTTTTCAATGAGCTTGTGAATTCTTACCTTTCTTAATTTCTTCAATTCCTCAAGAAGAATACCCTTCAAAATTTCTGCACCCTGAACTGGATCCCGATGAGCTCCGCCAAGCGGCTCGGGCACAATTCGATCGATAATACCTTGAGCAAGCAAATCTGGTGCAGTAAGTTTTAAGGCTTCAGCAGCCTGCTCTTTGAAATCCCAGCTGCGCCAGAGGATGCTCGAACATGACTCGGGCGAGATCACAGAGTACCATGTGTTTTCCATCATCAGTATCCGATCCCCGACACCAATGCCAAGCGCGCCACCTGATGCACCCTCACCAATGATAACAACAATAATCGGAACCGGGAGATGTGACATCTCGAAAAGATTCCGTGCTATTGATTCTGCCTGACCTCGTTCTTCGGCTTCAAGACCCGGAAAAGCACCAGGCGTATCGAGCATCGTAATAATCGGCTTTCCAAACTTCGCAGCGAGCTTCATCAGACGCAGTGCCTTCCGGTAGCCTTCGGGATTCGGCATTCCAAAATTACGATATAGGTTTGATTTTGTGTCGCGACCCTTCTGATGGCCAATGACCATCACTATCTCACGCTCAAGCCGTGCAAACCCACCGACAATTGCCTTATCATCTCGAACACACCGATCACCGTGAAGCTCAACAAAATCTGTCATGATCGTGTTGATATAATCAAGTGTGTACGGGCGATCGGGATGTCGTGCAAGCTGAACTTTTTGCCAGCGTGTGAGTCCATTGTAAATAGCCTTTCGCAATTCCTCTACTTTCTCTTCTAATATCTTAATCTCACCACTGATATCGAGGCGTTCAGAATACTGACGCATTTCGTCGATCTTTTGCTCAAGCTCGACAATCGGCTTTTCAAATTCGATGACTGCTTTCGGCATAAGACTCGTTATCTCTTCATGAAGAGAAGGAACGACTTCACCACAATCTCCAGATCCAACATAAGCGATTGATTCTTTGCATAGTACACATTGTATTTTTCCACTTCCTCTGGTCTTAAGTCATCACGATAATTAATCTGCACCAAGCCAGTTAAACCCACCTTTCCCAAATACGCATGTGAAACAACCGAGCCATTCCGAGAAACCTCTTGCGAAGATTCCGGCGGGCCCACCAGACTCATTTCTCCACGAAAAACTTTTGGCAGTAAGAGGAGTTCTCTTCCGAACTCATGTAATGATTTACCAAACCTGTGTTTGAGAAAAACAAAAGGGTACACACTCACAAATAACGCCGCTGAGCCTACAAGATCAAATAGACGTTTAGAGAGCCGATTCATCGGACGGTCAATGTTATAATCAATGTCGACGAGAGGAATATCATCCAGCTCGTCAATATGCGTTTTGCCAATGATGACTTCAAGACTTGTAGGAACGAGACGAAAATTTACTGCTCGAGTTCTACTCCGTCCGATCACTGAGAGAATATCCATATATGAGAGACTATCCGTTGAAAAAATCACTTCCGATGCTTTGTGTTCCTGGATAACCTTCCCAATATTATCAATACTTCCGAGAATTTCAACTCCTGCCACTTTCTCACCAATGCGTTTACGGTTAATATCGATAAAGCCCATAACATCATAGCCATCATCGATCCGTACACGCAACTTGCGCAAAAGTTCTTGTCCAGAATTCTCCGTGCCTACAATGAGCGTACGGCGACCAAACAAACTTCGACGTCGGTGTTCAGGAGAACGAAGAATGATACGAGACAGTACCCTCCAGCCCGGTAGCAAGACGAGGTTGATCACTCCTGAGATGATCACAACCATGCGGCTGAACCCATACTGCTTAAAAAAGAAAGTCAACGCAGAGATGATCATGTAGCCAATGGCAACCGAGCTTACAGTACGGGAAATGGAGTATTTCCGTTTTGTATAAACACCAAGGGCGTACATTGTAAGAACAATCGTTAATCCGGGAATTGTTGTCGTGACAGGATATGCGTAGGTTGGAAAATGGAAGAATTCACCAAACCAGATAAACTCGCTTAGAAGTAAAGCGATATTGACAATGATGAAATCCAGCGTTGCGGCACGCAATGATTTTGATACTTTTCCTATGAATGCGATCCACCCTCGGAATGCTATACCTGTTCTCAGAGCAACTTCAGAGACCACACCAGAACTGAAGTGCTTCCTCACAAACAGCTTCATCGCATGGTAGAATAACTTTACATCATCAACATCGCTGCGGCGGACACTTTGCCCCTTGTAATGAATTATTTGTGTTGAATGCACATAGTAAATTTTCCAGCCAGCCTTCTTGATGCGGTAACACCAATCAAGGTCTTCACCATACATAAAAAATTGATCGTCCAGAACGCCGACTTGGTCAATCACTGTACGCCGTACAAACATGAATGAGCCACTGACTGCATCAACCTCATATGTTGTATCTGCATTAAGGTAAGAGAGATTGTACCTGCCGAATATCTTGGAGTGAGGAAAAAGAGTGCTCAACCCGACAATCTTTGTAAACGCGACCCATGGTGTAGGAAAACTTCTTCGACAAGCAAGTTGAAGTGTCCCATCAGGATTGAGAATTTTACAACCAGCAAGTCCGACTTCGAGATGTTGATCCATAAACCCAATCATCACCCGGAGGGTATCTTCCTGGACAAGCGTATCTGGGTTGATGCACAGAAGGTATTCTCCTCTCGATTTCTTTATCCCGACATTATTGGCTGCAGCAAAGCCAATGTTTCGCTCATTTGCAATCAGTTTGACGTCGGGAAATTTACTCCTCATCATTTCAACGCTTCCATCATCAGAAGCGTTATCAACGACAATAATCTCACCCGAGATGCCTCTCATCGCCTTTTGCACGGAGATGAGTGCGCTCTCCAGAAATACCCGTACATTATAGTTCACTATGATGACAGAAAGCCGCATGTCTTGTTATGATAATTTGCCAAAGATCTTCTGAAATTTTAACTTCCACACCATGAAAACAGCCTCGTACACGATCTTGCGGGACATTTTGGACTCACCAGAGGTTCTCTCGACGAAAACGATCGGATGCTCGCACACCTTGAACCCTTTCGACCACGTCTTAAAATTCATCTCTATCTGAAACGAATAGCCATTCGAGTGCACTTGATCGAGGTCGATAGCTTCTAACACTCTGCGCCTGAAGCACTTGAACCCACCCGTTGCATCCTTGATCGGCATGCCGGTAATGACGCGTGTATACACATTTGCCGCATAACTCAGAATCAATCGTCTGATGGGCCAGTTGACAACGCGAACCCCGTTGGTGTACCGTGAGCCAACGACCAGATCACATGATTGAGCTTTTTCAAGAAAACGAGGAATCTCTTCCGGACTGTGAGAGAAATCTGCGTCCATTTCAAAGACAAAATCGTAGTGATGTGCAATCGCGTATTTAAATCCCTCGACGTATGCAGTACCTAATCCCATTTTTTGAGGACGACGTATGAGATGAACACGTGGATTCTGTGTTGTGATCCTTTCGACAATGTCTCCAGTACCATCAGGAGAATTATCATCGATGACAAGAATGCGAATATCCGGCGACTGAGCCAGAACTTGGGCAATAAATCTTTCAATATTATCAGCCTCATCGTACGTTGGGGTCACCACCAAGATCTTCGACACGCTTATCTTTCCACAATAATCACAGACTGGGTCTTTTACGTTGGAGAAGATATTCCATCAATCGCCATAGTCCAACTGCTGAGATTGGAGTAATTCCATAAGCCAAAATAATTTGGTATCGAGGCAACACAAAAAATATTATCACAATGAATGACATCACTACATAATAGGTAACGAAAACATCAATTCCATAATTCATCTTTACCGAAGCGTACAATCCTAAGAAAAAAAGCATCAACATTATACCCCAAGAAAAAACATATGGTAGACTTCTTGCTTTCGGATGAGTAATGTCTAAAATCCACAAGTAAAAAAGTTTTTGCATTGAAAGCATAATCTCTTTTGCTGGATGACTTTTTATAAAGGAAACTGCTTCTTCAAAAAATACTTTATCGCGTTTTATTTCATATTGGGTAGATAGAGATAGCTGCCTTAATTTTTGATCAACTTGTTCTGATCTCCAGATTCCTTCACCCGACAACTCTCGACCAGTCCCTGATGCAATCGGATTGTGACCACGCCAAAAATTAAAACCAAACGATGTAGTTAAAGGAACGACTTTTTTAAAGACAATATAATTTCTTCCTATCCAAGGAAGAAGTCCGACAATTAACATAATAAGAAAAACTGCAGCGTACGATAAGTATCCGCGAATGATCAGCAAAACACATAAACCTATTGCTATGATTAACCCATCTGCACGAAAAAGTGTTAGCAAAGCCGCGCTTAGACCCGTAATTAAGGATTGTAATATCGAATGCTTCTTCTGAACACTCATGATTGCAAGTAACGTGCACCCCAACAGCAGTATATAAAATGTCGTTGAACCAAAATCGGTGACTGTGTAAACAAAAGGCGGGTAGATAGCACATAGATATCCTGCAAACTTTGCAACGTGGCTAGGGAATCTTTTTTTTGAAACCCAGTATAAGACGACCGTGGCGATGGCGCCCGCAATGCTTTGTATGATCAACATGAGACTATATGATAGAGGCTGATCACCAACAAGTGTAAGAAATATTGCTACAAACCACACATACCCTGGTGGCATGTACGCACTAGAAACAGTGATTACACCTACCATCTCAGCGTTGGGAACTGCACCAGATTCGGTGTAGGAAAGACTATATCCCTTACCAGCAACAAGATTACGAGCGATCATCCCAAATTCCCAAAGCTGAGGATTTGTTACATCCGCAAACAAAAAAACTGCCGCTATCCTCAGAACAAGAGCTACAGAAAAAATCAGCCAAATGTCTCTCTTGGATCGCTTTTTCTCGAAAGAGTCCCTATCACCATCCATGAAAG
>JACQVI010000123.1 GCA_016209795.1 Ignavibacteriota bacterium | reverse complement strand
GGAGTAGAATTATGAAAAACCCAGTTTTTACATTCTCGTTGCTTCTTTTGCTTGTTTATTCAAGTCCCGCAAGCTCCCAGACCAAATGGTTCAAGTACGAAGGGAATCCGGTACTGGATGTTGGAAAGCGCGGTGAGTGGGACGAAACATTCATTCACATCGACCGAGTGATTATTGAGGGTTCAGTCTACCGGATGTGGTACAGCGGCGGATGGACCTTGGTTCGAACGGGACATGCTACCTCTCCCGATGGTGTCACATGGGCAAAAGACAGATTAAATCCGGTGCTTGATGTGAGTCCCGGCTCTTGGGACAGCAAGTCAGCACACCGACCATACGTCATCTTTACAGACTCAACCTATAAGATGTGGTATAAGGGTGACGACCTCTCGATCTTTCGTATCGGCTATGCGAGCTCGAAAGACGGAATTGTCTGGAAAAAAGCGGGCGGACCGATCCTCAATCCCGGGACGCCGGAGTCATGGGATAAGGGTCGGGTGGGTTGGCCGTCCGTTGTGGGTCCGGATTCTTCCGGCGGATACAAAATGTGGTATTCTACAGTACCGACTGGGAAGGTCGGATATGCCACGGCAATCAATGAGACCTCTTGGATCAAGTATCCTGAACCCGTTTTTTGGGATGACTATGGGGTCCATCAGCCTCGAGTTATTTACAGTAGAGGACTGTACGAGATGTGGCACATAACGATATCCGGCCTCGGATACGCGACCTCGTTAGATGGGATCCACTGGTCGAAGAGTTCAGAGAACCCGGTTCTCTGGATTGGGCCAGCTGGCACATGGGATGATGATGTGGCTCTTGTCCCCGGAGACATAATCTTTGACGGCCAGCTGTACCACATGTGGTACAGCGGGAACGATGGGTCCACTTGGCGGGGTGGCTACGCAGTTTCGCCAAAAGAGATGAACATCAGCATCTCCCCGTCGTATGCCTATGTCAGTCCGCAAAACGGCACCGTTCGTGTCGGAGTGAAAATTATCGATCCAACAGGACTTTCGTTTTCTGCAAAGATTAAGGCCCCTGGAACGTTTACGGATGGGCCAGAATCGGAAGTTGGGTTAGCAGGGCTTCGACAAGTGACTCTCTTGGAGCTGTTTGATGACGGGTTGCACCAGGACAGTCTCGCAGGGGATAAGCTTTTTGCCAATAGCTGGAAGCCGACAGAGGAAAAGCTGTACTTAGTGGACCTGAAGCTGAAAGTACAGCGGAAAGATACTCTGAATTTTGAGATGAACAAGGCGACTGTCTTCACCACGATTGGACCGGTTACATGCGAAGGTGTAGAATTTTTGAGTGATGCGACTGCAAATCCCGGCGACACTGTTCTGGTCAGGCTTATTCTTCGCAATCAGGGGGCTTCAGCAGAGGCTCAATCGGTGACTGCATCACTCTCTTCGAGTGATGCATCCATCAAGGAAATCACCGAATCATCTCCCACATACGGAGACATCCCTGCCGGAGGCACAGCCAAAACTGACGGATATTATCGCATTTCCGTAAACCCATATTCTCCTTGGGAGAAAGACGTAGAGATCAAAGTTTCTATCTCAAGCTTTGGGATTCCATTGTGGTATGATACTTTCATTTTCCGAGTGACGCCGCCGTGGTGGCGGACGAACTGGGCCTATGGTCTTTATCTGTTGCTTATGGTCGGCTCTATTGGAGGTACAATCTGGTATGTCGGGAACAGGAAATTGAGGCGGAGGATTCAGCGGCTGGAGCAAGAACGAGCGCTTGAACGTGAGCGTGCACGTATATCCCAGGATATGCATGACGAAGTCGGTGCAACCTTGACCGAGATTGCAATCCTTAGCGAACTGGCCAAGAAAAAACCGGACGAAGCCGGAAAACACGTTCAGCAGATTTCCGAAAGAGCTGCCGAAGTGATTGACAACATTGGTGAGATTGTCTGGGCTCTGAACCCCAAGAATGATTCTCTGGATAATGTCATCGCTCACATTCGCCGTTATGCTGTGGAGTATTTAAAGTTCACAACCATCCAGAGTCGCTTTGTAGTTCCCGACGCGCTGCCAACGTATCCGCTCTCCGGTGAAATTCGACGGAATCTCTTTCTTGTGGTAAAAGAAGCGATTCATAATATCGTCAAACATTCGCAGACAAACGAAGTGACCATAAGTGTGATGATTGAGAAATCGAGATTGGAGTTTTCCATTGATGACAATGGCAAGGGGTTTTCAATTGATGAACGCCTGGGCTCTGGAAATGGCTTGCACAATATGAAGAAAAGAATTGAGGAGATCGGGGGGACGTTTGTGATTGAGTCAAAGCCGGGGGTGGGGACAAAAGTGGTGATGGGTGTTGGGTTTTAGGTTATAGGTGATAGGGTCATAAAGAGCGAAAAGTGATGAAGAAAACTATCAGCAGTTACGAGGATTTGGAAGTCTATCAAAAACTGGTTGAGCTGCATCTTAAGGTATACGAATTGACCCTGTCCTTTCCGAAGTTTGAGATGTATGAATTGGGTTCTCAGCTGCGGCGTTCATCCAATTCGGCTCCCGCAAACGTCGCTGAAGGATGGAACAACAAAAATCTTAACATCTATCTGGAAGGAATCAATCGAGCGCAGGGAGAGTTACGCGAGACCATACCTCATCTCACGATGGCGTTTCGGAAGTGTTATTTTTCAGATGAAAAATTCAAAGACCCGGTCAATCGATACAATGAATGCGGCAAAATGCTTTCGGGTTTAGAGAACTCGCTGGAGCGATATAAGAACAGGAATAACCCCAACTCCTAACACCCAGCATCTATAACCTGAGGCCTATCATTTACCTAATTCTAAGTATTGACAGGATAACGTTAGAGATTATCTTTTTTATATGGCCATTAGAGTAGCAATTGTGGAGGATAATGAGAAAATACGCGAGGGGCTGGCCACCCTCATCGATGGCTCGGAAGGATTTCAATGCTTGGCGACTTACGAGACTGCCGAAGAGGCGCTGCGGTATCTTCCGGCTTATAAGCCGGATGTGGTGTTGATGGATATTCAACTGCCGAAGATGTCCGGCATCGAATGTGTGGAGAAGCTGAAAGAACGTTGTCCAAATACGCAGGTGATGATGCTCACGGTCTATGAGGATGACGAGAAAGTATTCCAGTCTCTGGTGGCTGGAGCCACCGGATATATCCTCAAGAGAACACCGCCAGCAGAACTTATGCAAGCCATTCGGGAGATACACGAGGGTGGCTCCCCAATGTCCGACCTGATTGCCCGCAAAGTGGTGCAGGTCTTTCAGAAGACGGGAAAATCGTCCAAAGAGACCGAGAATCTTTCCGAGCGGGAAATGGAGTTACTCTCCTATCTTGCCAAGGGCTACCACGACCAGGAGATTGCCGATAAGCTTTTCATCAGCGTCAAGACAGTTCGCACTCACCTCAGAAATATCTACCAAAAGCTGCATGTCCGCTCACGCACAGAAGCAGTCCTGAAGTACCTGCGCAAATAGTCTATCATCATTTTTTAATTCTTCAGTTGCATCGCCTGTTTTTAATCTTGGTTTGCTTTTCCTTTCTCCTGCATACTTAAAAGTGCTGAGGTTTAACCCCCAAGGGGTCTTCTTTCTCCGAATATTACTGAAAAGTGCCGATTGCGTCTGTGGATTGGCAATGTTAACTTGATCGCAAAAAGAAGTAGAACCAATTAAAATCGCGGTTTGCTCTTTGTAAAGAAAATTCTAATTTCAGCAAAAAAGGAGGTTTTTATGTTTCAATTTCTAAGAGTAGTTCCACAAGCACTAATAGTCGTAATTTTCTGTTTTTTAGTTTCAGGCTTAGCCAGAGACGCCCAGGGTCAAATGTTTGCACCGGCGGTTAACTACACGGTCGGCCTCCGTCCTTACAACTTGGTTTCAGCAGACTTTGACAGCGACGGCGACTGTGACCTGGCTACAGGCCCTAACGTAGCATTCGATAGTGACGGCGAAGGTTGGGTCGCTGTCCTCATGAACAATGGCGATGGAACATTCGCACCACCTGATAGCTACGATGTTGGTGATGCACCGACCCTTGCGGCAGCCGACCTTGACACCAACGGCCACGCTGATCTGGCAGTGGCAGACTATTTCACCAACCGCATTTATATCCTCTTAAATGATGGTGCGGGAGCATTTATGGTGGCCGACAGTTTTGCATCTGGGGGAATTAACCCTAACGGGCTTTGCGCACCTGACTTGGATGGTGACGGTTACTTGGACCTGGCAGTTCCAAATTCCGGCTCTAATAATCTTTCCGTCTTTTTTAATAACGGAGATACTACATTTTCAGGTCCGGTTCTGTACGCTACGGGAAATTTCCCGTACACAGCCATCTCGGCTGACCTTGACCTTGACGGTGATTCTGATTTGGTAGTGACGAACAACGGTGCGGCAAGCGTTTCTGTTTTCATAAATGACGGAACTGGAGCATTTGCACCGCGAGTCAACTACACGGTACGTCAGAATCCTCAAAGCCCTTCTCTGGCAGATTATAACGGTGACGGATGCTTGGACTTGGCGGTGCCAAATGCATCGCCCACTACTCCCTTTGTGTCCGTTCTGATGGGGAACTGCGATGGGACCTTTGACCCGAAGGTCGACTGGCCTGGGTGTCGTCCTCACACAGTCGCTTCAGCCGATTATGACATCGACGGGGATATCGACATGGCGGTGGCCAACGTTGAATGTAACAATGTTAGTATCTTTTTGAACAACGGCAACGGCACATTTGCTCCACATTTCACTTTGCCAGTGGGAAACGGCCCGCAATGGATAGTGGCAAAGGACTTTGAATCCGACGGCAACATCGACCTGGCAGCATGCAATTATGACAATCACGTGACACCGGGGGACAATGTTTCCATTCTGATGAATCTCACCACTCTCGTAATTGGTCAACCGAAGATAAATACTCTACCTGAGACCCTTGACTTTGGAGCAGTAATTATAAACCAGCCAGAAACACTCAGTTTGAATGTCAGAAATTTGGGCTATCCGGATACTCTGGAAGTTTCCAACATTACTTCTGACACGTCGGTGTTTTCTGTTGACCTCACAACTTTTTCAGTGCCGGGAGCTTCATCTCAAGTAGTAAAAGTAGCTTTCAATCCATCTCTTCCATCTGCTGGTGGATTAGTTAGCGCTAATCTTACTATAACAAGTAGTGATACCTCCAACCCATCCGACACTGTGCCATTACTGGGCTGTGTGCTGGTAATAGTTGGAGACTTAGCTTTACCTTTGAATGGGAACCGCACTCCAGCAGATGTAGTGACTTTGATTAATACAGTATTCAAGTCCAAACCTTTGCCTTCCGGAGTTAACCCGTGTTCAGCTGATGTCAACAAATCGGATGGTCCACCCAGTCCGGCAGACGTGGTGACTTTGATTAACAACGTATTCAAGAATAAACCTCTTCCATTCGGAAATACCTGTGGATGTTAAATTTTCTGCTATTGGTTTGTAGGGGTAGGTTGAAACCTGCCCCTACTCGAGTTTTTCTGAATTTGACTACTCCTCCACTCAAATGAGAGGCATAAAAAGTAGTGCTCGGATGTATCAGAAAAAAGAGTAGCACCTTTGAAAAGTGGAGCTTGCTCTTTGTAGAGACAGTAATTGGGTGGTTTGTCCCCTCTCCTCTGAGGGGAGGGTAAGGGAGGGGTCAGTTACTGGATTCTTGCTTTTGCAGGAATGACAATGCGAGAGGGAAATCCACTTTACTTTAAGCAAGGTCTGACACCATCGAAAAGTGGTGATGTTTGACACTTCCAATCCAGAAGCACCGCAGGTTTTAAAAGTTCTGGATTTGGGAAAAGATTCTGGACCTCACTACATTGCTTTGACCAGAGATGAAAAAAGATTGGTGATTACAGATTACTTTTTAAATGAAGATGAGGCTGGAAAAGTACACGCTGAGGGGGACCATAAAGTGCATGTGGCTTTAGTCTCCGAAAATGATTTGGCACTAGATCAAAATTTTGAATTAGACTTTAACACAGCTATAGCCAGTGGTCCTGCCCGTCCACACGGTGTAACTTTTAAATAAAATCTTGTTAGAAAGAGGGGAGGTAAATAGCTATTCCATCTGGTTAGCTAAAAGCAGTTTCGGAATTATTATTTCGGGAAACACTGAAGTGCAAAAATGACCAGAAGCCAGAGTTAGCTCTGGATAGCTTCACTTTGTGATAGCACTTTATCGCAGGATTATTAGTTTTTTGGTCTCCACAAACTCACCGGCTACTAAACGGTAAAAGTAAACTCCCGAAGCCACCGGGTTTCCTTGGTCGTTTTGGCTATCCCAAAAGACTGAGTAGGTACCAGCGTTTTTTTGTTCGGAGACCAGAGTCACCACAGACTGACCTAATACGTTATAAACCTTCAAAGTCACAAAAACATTTTTAGCGCAACTATACTTGATGACCGTTGAAGCGTTGAAGGGATTGGGATAATTCTGTTCCAAGCTAAAGTACTGTGGAGTCTGCTTGGTGGGTTTGACGTATAATCCAGGGTCGATTTGGACAGTAATCGCAACGTTGCCGGCTGAAGATAAGTTTGTCCACTTGGGTTTTGCTTTAAAGGGCGGCTCTTCTCCTTTTTTAGATGTAGCTGAAAGTGAAAAGTCCTCCAAAAAAATTGTAATCACCACGAAACAGATTAAAATAAAAAACCGCCTCAGCATCTGAACTCTCACTTGACGTGAGCATAAATTCGGGAGTAAATTTGGGTTTGGACCGATAGATTAACTACCTCTGCTGAAATCACACACATAAACTTTTTCCCATTGAGCGGTTTCCCTTTAGGGAAGAGTACTGTGCCGGAAATTGACTTTTTCTCACCCGGTTCAAGAGTAAACTTGGTTGGTGAAAGTTTCAACACTCCTGAGCTCAATAAGTCAGCATACCCTTGGGGTAAGGTAGTAGCTGATTCTTGTGGACTGAGCATTTGCAATTCTACCGAAAGTTTCTTATTGGATGTGTTTTGTATCACTAAAGGTCTATGCAGAAGGTCTTCTACGCGGTACTCGTGTCCAGGCTTAATCTTGTTTAAAGTAATCTCAGCTGGCAAAAAAGTGATGGAGAGATCACCTGTGGGCACCACACCTGGCTCTTCTCTCACTTGGTCTATGGTGAAAATCACCCGGCTGTTAAGACCGTAAGCGAGCAGATTGCCAACCTGCGCCAGTGTATGCGACCAGAAATTCACCTGGAATTTTCTGCTGAACAAGGCTTCATTGTCGGGAATGGTCAGTATCAACTCAACCGCTTTGGTCTGCTGCGGGGCTAAAACGAATGAATCCGGCCGGGCAGATGCCCAGGTAAGGTCTGGAATAGGTGATGCACCCTGACGTAGTTCGCCTTCACTGGGAATAAGCGGTTCAACCAGTACAGTGACCGGCTTATTATCTGTGTTAGTGATTGATAGTGGTAAGTTGGCTAAGGACTTGAGGGAGTAGGTCTGACCAATTTTCAGATTGCTGATTACCACTTCTCCTATCGAACAGCGCAATCCACCTGCCCAGACATTGGGTAACAGGAAAAGATAGATGAAAGCGAAAACCAAAATGCTGTTAAGGTTACTTTTGGTCCGTTGTTGAACATTCCATGTTGACTGCATATCTTCCTCCTTTATTTTCATAAGAAATTACAAACACCCTGCTTTATAAGGGATGTATGCAAAATTATTTTCACTCTTACTCATCGGCAAAAACACCGTTTTCCTACATAGCTAAACCACATTTTAGATTCTTTCAACCTCTTATCCCGCTGCAGCCGTGATTGTCACGGTAATGGTCTGTTGAGTAGTCACAGCGGTTGAGGTCGGCGCATTAAATCGGAACCAGAGAGAGCGGGTGGCTGAAGCTGCTACTGAAAGACCGGTCTGGTTACCCGCAAACTTGGTGGCTGACGATGCCACCGAGGTTGTAGAAAGGGCGTGGTTAGCATACGTAAAACTGGCCGCTGTTGGCGCTCCCGAATTGAACTGGGCCAACAGAGCATACTCTTCTGCTGCAGAAGGTGCTGCCTGTACCGCTACCCAAGTGGCCGGGTTAGTTAGAGAGAGAGAATAAGTCTCGGTGACGTTCCCGTCATTGGTCACGGTTGAGGCTGAACCAGATACAGTTTCACTACTTGCAGTAACTGTTCCAAAAGCAATCGGGCCCGTGGCTGAAACGCTCAAGTTTTGAATCGTGACGGTGACCGAAATAGTAGCCGGATTAATAGCCCAGACTACCTTACAAGTGCTGAAAAACAGAGCTACAGTCAGCACTACCAGCGTCCTGAGTGTCTTTTGCATTACATTACCCTCCTGTTTTAGTTCATCTCTCTATGCTTTTCACAAATTGTCAGATTCTGTCATAGTGTAATTATCGTTTCGTCATTTTTGTGACGAACTTTAGAACCGTATCTGTCTTTTTTTTGTTAGCTTTATTTATAACAGAGTGACACTTTCAGACAGAATTGAAATGGACTAAGTTTACTGGGCTGTCACGGTTAATGTGGATGAATACTGGTTGAAGGAGGAGGTCGAAGTCGGAGTTTGAATGCGAAGGAAGAATTTTACCGAGTCACCAGCCGCAACGCTGGTTGCAATTGTGAAATTCTGGTCGTAAGCCGAGATGTCGCTCCAGGGACCGGTAGCGCTGGTGGTGGACCATTGGGCCCGGGTGGTGTCAGCGCCATTGGCGGTTTCGGATAGGTTCCAGGTGTTGGGGCTGGCAGTGAAGATGGATATCTTTCCCAGAAGTGTTTGTGGTTCGGTGCCGTCGTTGGTAAGCACACTGGAATCAGGGGAAAGCCAGGTATTCAATGGACGGGTTCCAAATGCGAAAGTGCTATTGCTGACCGCAACGCTTAAGACATTCCCCACTTGAAAATCGCCAAAGGAAGTAGTGCCGGTTATTTGCGTTGAGGTCGAAGTTCTCGTCCCCACAGTGAGCGTCGACCAGGAGCCGCCGCTGAATTTTCTGACAATAAAGTTGCTGGTGTTTGCACCAGCATCCACATCACCTGCCACAAAATTAAATGTGGCATCATAGGTGGTAAAAACTATGCCCGCATTAGTAAGGGTCCAGTAACGGTTCACGCTTTTGGAGGGATTGACATCAGAGGTACTAATATTAGGATGGTCACCAGTTGTGGTGTTTACTGTTAAGTCACCGGCAGTGGTTACATTTGCGAACGATACATTAACGGGCGTGTAGTTGGTAGCATCCCCGATTTCAAAGGTTTTCGAGGTGGCCCCGGTTGCTACATTTTTCTGCAGGTTGCCCACCACGTGTCCGCTAGTGCGTGAAACAGTTCCAGTCGAGCTAATGATTACTTTGTTGCCGTTGGTGGTGAGGTTGCCGCTGGCGAAGGTGAGCGTTCCGTTTACGGTGACGTCCCCCCCCAGTGTCACCCCGCTGGCATTGTTGACCTTAAGACCTCCAAAGGTGTTGGTATTCACACCTTGAGCGGCTGAACCAGCAAATTCAACGGTTAAATTAGTTAAGGTTTTATTTGTTATAGTATATTGGTTGGTGAAATCTGCAGAACCTGTTGCTCGAGTAACTCGCACAGTTCCATTGCCAGTAAGAGTTCCACTCCCACCAACGACAATAGCAGCAGCCGGATTTAGGAGTGCGCTGGCATTTACTGTTAGAATTCCGTTAACGCTGGCATTGGTATTTAATGAAACTTCAGCACTGGTATTGGCGATAGTTAAATTATTAAAGGTCGTGGTGGAGGTTCCACCAATGGCTTGAGCTGTGGTACCGTTAAATGTCATTGTGCTGGTTGAAGCTGTAAACCCACCGTCATTAGTGAAATTGCCCTTTAAAGCATGATTATAAGAGCCAGCGTCAAACGTGGTACCAGTTCCAATAGAGAAATTTCCATATACAGTTGAGGCACTACTGGCGGTTTTCGTGCTACTTCCGCTGGTAGTAAGATGTCCGTAATTTTCGCCGCTGACGGTTTGGGCTGCCCCGGCGTAGTTCACAGTGCTGGTGACACCAAAAATTTTGGTACCAAAACCAGTTACCATAGCGCTGGTGCCGGTCAATTTAAAAGTTGCGCCACTGACTACCTCAAAAGTGTCGGCAGCATTCCCTGTGATTGCGAAGGTACCGTTATCCAGTATTCCTGTTTGTATACGCAGATTGCCTGTCACGTTAGTCGCGGTAATAGCTGCGCTCAAGGTGGCTCCACTTCCGCTGGTGTTGTTAAGATGCAAGTGATTATAGGTAATGGAACTGACGCCTATCCGGACGGTTTGTGCTGAAGTCCCGTTATAATTGAACGTACTTGTAGTTCCTGGGGTGAGAGTCCCTAAGGTGCTGACATTTAGATTACCAGCTAAATACAAGGTGCCTGCACCACCACTCATATCGATGACGCTGTTAGCTGCCAGCAAGG
>JACQVI010000122.1 GCA_016209795.1 Ignavibacteriota bacterium | reverse complement strand
ACTCTGAAGTGAAGATTTCTTAACATTGAACAATAAAGGATGGGCTGTGAAAGGGATGAGATCGTGCAGCACTCACTCACCTGTTAGAATGTTGCAAGGTTTCTCACATAAATAAACCAGCCTTCCGATAAAACGTAATCCCAAATTCTTCATATTGATTAAGTAAACGCGATGAGCGCGTCATTCAGTGTTGTGAAATTGTTTTCTGTGTTGTTGCAAAGCGCGCGATTGTTTTTGTCATTCATGGTTGATCGTATTGTGAAGTCTCAAGCGAGAGTAACGTATATAATTGTTTATGCGATGAATGAATTCATCGATCGGATGAGATCATCGAGGAGATATGCGTACTGATTCTTGGTACTGCTTTCCTTTTCTTTCTAACTTCTCTGAACCTCCTGATCCGGTCAGCAATGGAATTTTTCTCTCGCGACAAAAGTTTTTTCACAGCTCTACATCTAAGAATGAAATCTAAATTACATTAATCCACTAATTCACTAATCCACATTTCATAACAATCCTATAGGAGGATCTATGAAACACTTTAAACTTGTTCTAACGCTTGTCTTGCTGGGCGTCTTTCTAACTTCTCCCACATATGCAGGAAAGGGAGCGGGGACGAAAGCACCGACGATAGCAACGTCGAAAGAACCCGAGAGACAAGTTTCGAGTCTTGACCCGCGGATAGAAGAGCGAAAAGCGCGGGTACAGCGGGCGATCAATGATGAGTCGGTACTCCAGCGAGCTACTCCGAGTAAGCTATCGAGGGAAGTAGCGGCAGCTGAGCCGATACCAGATGTCAATCCGGAACGCGGTGTTGCTATCGCCGCTGGTACGTACTCGATCCCATCAGCGACGTATCCCACGATTCTTGATGCCGTAATAGATTTAAATACGAACGGTATCACGGGTAACGTCGTCTTCGAGTTGACCGCATCCGATTACTATGAGGTTCCTGCCACCTTAGGAGGGGCGTATTTGAATGCCGGCACGTTCTCTGTGACGATTAGACCCGACACGGGAGTCAATGCTGCTGTTCATACTATCGCTTCGACCTTTAATGGCAAGGGGCTCAGTCTTACCGGTGCTAAAAATGTCCACATCAATGGTCATGCTGGCGACGGAAGCGGTAGTCTGACGCTTGATTATGATGTAGCCTCGAGCAGCTTTCCATCCGGCGATGCGAATGCTGCACGAATATATATTGCATCGGCGTCGGATAACATTTCAGTCCGAAATGCATCGATCGAAGGAATCGCCAATGCCTCACCTTGGTCTGCTGTTACTGATGCACGGCACGGTATTCATATTAACGGTCCGGGCAATATCACTAACGTGACGGTCGATAATTGTACCATCAGCAACGCATACTATGGTATCGTATCAAGAGGTGGCAACAATGGTCCGTTAACCTTCACCAATAACAAGGTTGGCGGTGCATTCAGCGAGCCATGTGCTCAGGGTATCGTCCTTGTTGGTGGTAACGGTGTCACGATCTCTCGAAATGAGATAAAGGAGCTTGTGTACAATGAAGGCTTCCTCTTTGATTATAGCAGCTTCGATCCCTTCATCTTCGGGTTCATTTTCCCAATCCTTGCGCAGAACGTGAACACTGCCAGCAAAGTGACGTATAACGTCATTGACGATTACCTTCTAGACTCAGGTCCAGAGGGATTTGTCATGTATGGTATACGAGCAGTTGGAAGATCGGGACAACTCCCGCTGCAGGCAAATAACTGCATTACACGGCTGAGAACAAATGGAGATGAGTTTCTGACGATTTTCACTGTTCGTGGTCAGAGATCGTTGATCTTACATGAATCGATCTACCTCTCCGGCACTTCGGCGAACGGAACATTTGCAGAAGGTATCTTGAACTTGGGCGGCGGTATCGTGAAGAACTGTATTAACTATCAGGATATCGATTGCGGTGCTTTTGGCACGAGCCAACCTATTCTTCCCGCTGGTGGCGTCTCCGACTATAACGTCCTTGATGCTGTTGGACCATCGGGGCATTTTGATATTTATTCGCACATCGCTGCAACTGGTCAAGATGCCCATAGTGTTCAGGGTAATCCGCATTTTCTGAGTGCTACTGACTTGCATCTTGATAAAACTGCGTTTTCCGCGGCTGATGGTGTCGGTCAGAAGGGGCAGGTCGTCACGCTGGATTTTGACGGCGATGCGCGCGACACTTCAGGAATGGTCGATGCAGGATACGATGAGACGACTCTTGATGTAGCATTCGATCATGATGTTACGCCAGTGGCTGTACTCGCGCCAACGTCAGCCGGTGCAACGGTTGGGTTGCCAAATGCGGTTCAGGTTGTTGCGAGAAACAACCGTCCCGTCGGCAAAGCAGCATTTAGTGTCCAGGTTCTTTTCATTGAAGACGATGGCGATACCGTCTATAATGAGACCGGGACGACGGTAGCGCTTGGAGCCACCGGGGCAGACACGTTGGACTTTCCAGATTTTACTCCCAGCGATAATGATGCCCATACGATGATTGTACGGACGGTTCAAGCTGCGGATCAAAATCCGGATAACGATGAGCTTTCTCAAACAATGCCTATTGTTCCGTTGCTCAAGGTAGCAAAGACTTATTATACAGACTTTAATACCCCAGCAGCAGCGGCTGGATGGGTTGGGACAGGAGACTGGGTCCTGAGTAGTACGTTTACGAAGTTGACCGGTCCCCTCGACGGTTCTTCCTGGGTAACAGAGGGAGCCGATCCAGAGTCCTATTCCGAGGTCCAGGCAAATCAACTCTTAAGTCCTTATTTTGACCTCACTCAGGTCGCTGGTGAAACTTTATATGTATCGTTTTATCATAGCATAGAGTTAGAGCCGTCTTGGGATCGGAGTATCTTCCAGTATACGCTCGATACCGGTAGGACATGGAGAACGTTAGGTACTCTCAATGATCCTAATGGAATTAACTGGTACGATGAATCTGTGTACCAGAATGCAGCTGGTAACCCGGATTGCTTCTGCTTCCAGGATAATTGCCCTGTACCTGAAGGCTTGCATTTTGGGACATTACCAGACGTTGTATACCCGGCATGGGCAAGTAATGGAGGACCCTGTGAAGTTAGTGCTACTGATTTTTCTACAGGTCCTTATGGCTATATCTACGTGCAATACAAGATTCCCGTTGCTTTAGGAATTGCCGGTAACCCGTTTGCCCGATTCCGCTACATGACGTGGGCGGACTTCGGCAGCGAAGCAGGTTGGGCATTTGACAACTTCAACCTTACCGTGAATCCAACCAACTTCACAGGCTCGATCTGCGGTGTGAAGTTTGACGATAACGATGGCGATGGCGAACAGGGTCTGGGTGAAGATGGAATTGACGGTCTTGGACTCAACCTGTTCTATTTTGGTGTCCATGTTGATTCAACGACTACCGCAAACGGTGGGCAGTTCTGCTTCAACAATTTGGTTCCCGGTGAGTACGACGTTCTCCCCGCTAAGGACGCTGGCATCGCAACAAGTGGGGAAACGCACTTTAGTCATAACGGCGTTGATAATGTTGTTGTTGCTCTTGGGAACTACACAGGAGGTATCAGTGGTGTGAAGTTCCAGGATACCGACAATGATAGTGTGAAAGATGGCGGTGAACCCGGACTATCAGGCTGGACAATCGAAGTCCATCAAGATTCTTGTACTGGTGCCTTAGTAACTTCTGCTGTCACCGGTGCAGGAGGTGCTTACAGTATTCCGTTACTGCCCGGTACGTACTGTGTGAAAGAAGTAGTCCAGGCAGGCTGGAAGCAAAACGTCCCGAGTGGTGGTAGCTATACAATTACCGTTTCGGGAAAGAGCGAATCTGAAACTGCCGTTTACACTGGAAAAGACTTTGGCAACTGGCAGAAAGGTACAATCCGAGTTGAGAAGTTTGTCGATCTCAATGGGAACGGTATCAAGGAAGTTGGCGACGTGACAGCGTTACCGTCTGGTGTTAATGCGACCTTCACGGTGAAGAAGAATGGTAATGCATTTGCCACAGTAACGGTTGGCAATGGCGGTTCTTCGACAACACTGTCGAACCTTGACGCTGGAACGTACACGGTTGAAGAAACCGGTGTCCCAACAGGGTGGGTCCAGACATTTGGCTTAGGCGTGCACAGCAGAGTCATCGATCAAAGCGGTGAGAAAGACACTGCCACCTACATGAACTTCAAGCTGATGTCCATCAGCGGATCGAAGTTTGATGACCTCGATGGCGACGGCGTCAAAGATCAAGGTGAGCCTGGATTAGCCGGTGAACAAATCAACCTCAGTGGTCCAGTCAACACAAGCACAACCACGGATAGCGCCGGTAACTACTCCTTCGCGAATTTGCCCGGTGGTGCTGTCGATTACACTGTCACAACCAAGAAGGATGAAGGTGTGACTGTGACGTTGGGTGCTAATGGGTATGTTGTTGTACGGTTTGGAACTGTGGGTCCCGGTAACAATATTACCGGTCGGAACTTCGGTAACTTCACGAACATCTGTATCAGCGGTACGAAGTACCGAGATTACAATAACGATAGTACCCGACAAGCCAACGAACCCGGCATGCCTGGCGTGACCATCAATATTGGTAACGACTCGGCAGTCACGGATAACGATGGGAACTGGTCGCTTTGCGATCTTGGACCTGGCAGCTATCAGGTCTGTGAGAAAGTTCCGCAGGGCTATAACCAGACTGAGCCAAATGGTTGCTATACTGTCGATGCAACCAGCGGTCAGAATGTCTCTGGTCTGGTCTTCGGTAACTTCAACAAGAGCGATCAGACGTCATTGTACCGAACGTTTGGCAACCCTGATCTGGCATGCGCTATTGAGAAACCAGTGAAGCGTGCAAAGCCAGGGAAACCAATCTTGTTACCGAATTACGCCAATCTGTTGTCTGAGCTCTATGGACAGACAGGGAACAATCCTGGCGCCGTTGTTGGTCTTGCGAGCCAGCCAGACTATTACAAGGCTGGCAAGTTCAAGGCATGGCTGCAGCCTGCGAAGTACAAGGACGTCTTCAAGACTCTCTGCAAGAAAGGCAACAAGGGTCCTGAGGATAGCTTCCATGGCTTCGACTTCAGTGCTAAGGGTAAACCGATGTTTGGAGTTGGAAAGGCTTACAAGAGCTTACCGCCCGACAAGTACCCGAATACATTGACGAAGTGCATGTTGCTGTTGGCTGTGAATATCGCAGCCAGCGACCATTTCAAGACGCCGCAAGGTTTGGGTGAGCTTGTCTTCGACGACAAGAGTAATCCGAACAATCCGTACAACGGCATGACGGTTCGCGAGATTAAGGATGCCGGTGACGCAATTATGACGAGCCCGTTGTTCCGTCCATTATCTGACTTTACGGATTTGTACAATGCCGTGAAGGCAATCAATGAGGCGTTCCGACCGGTTCCGAACGATCCAGCAGCACACGCCATTAGCGGTACTGATACCGTGCAATGGATAAATGGACCTAAGCTTACCCTGAACGGTGTAAGGACAGTGTTTGAAACCTCTGTCCTGAAACCGGGCTCAGGCGCTGCGCCCACTATTATACCCTCTGGCAATCCTGTCGTCAGCATTCCAGATCGGTATGAGCTGGGTCAGAACTATCCGAACCCATTCAATCCAACGACATTCATCGAATTCGACTTGCCCGAAGATTCGTATGTTACCATCACGATCTACAATATGTTAGGTCAAATGGTGGGTACGATCGTCGAGAACGAGTTCTACTCGGCTGGCACGGATGAGGTGGAGTTCGACGCAAGTGGTCTCTCCTCGGGCGTCTATCTCTATCGCATCGTCGCTCAAGCCATCGATGAGGACGATAACCTCACCGGTGAAACGTTCACGCAGGTCAAGAAGATGGTGTTGATGAAATAATCCACCTACCCTTGCGAAGGTTTCAAACCTTCGCAAGGTTGTTTATTGAGGTGCTTTTTTCTCCCGTCCCGCTTGCGGCGGGACGGGAGTTTTTATATGTGTACATCTACTCTACCGAGGGTGACCAAAAAGTCCCAGAGAGAGTCTTTGCGAAGAGTCCCGCTTAGGCGGGACGACGAAGCAATCTCACATTTTGATCAAATTCTAACCTTCAGATTGCTTCTCCGCCACTGGCGGATCGCAATGACTGTAATAATTCCTTTTTGGACAGCCTCGGAGGGAGTAGTTCTGATGAGAGGTGTGAGGGGTTGACAAATGCAAAATCTTTTCATATATTCAGTGCGGAATTCTAATTCACAATTTCACGGTCACATCTAACAGGAACTTTATCATGATGATGCAAACATCTCTAAAACCTTCTCTATTGCTTTGCTGTATATTAGTCCTCGGGATAGTAAGTACCGCTGAGGGTCAAACTGACGTCAGACATTGGATTACAGGGACGGTAACCGGTCGAGCGACTCCGGATACGCTTGTCTTTGGTCTCCATAGCAGCGCAACCTTCTGCACTGATGCAACCCTGGGAGAAGTTGAAGCTCCACCACCAAGTCTTGATTTTTCGTTCCGGTTTGTCAATCCCAGAGGAAGCGAAACGGCGTTTTGTTTTGGCACTGGACGAGGTGATATTTCTGGACTGAAAGGACTTGATTTGCGTACTGCTATCGGTGGCGCAAAACAACTTGATACGTTTAGAATTAGCTTGAAACCCGGCGATGTCGGTTTCCCCTTTTTTCTCACATGGTCACTGAACACGCAGGACTCTATCGTCAGTGCAACGCTGAGGGAAATCTCAGCAGATCCGGAGCCATGCCCACCTGCGACCATTGATATGCGCTCACAATCATCCTATGACATTAACTGCAGTGAAATCATTGGAGTAAGAATTTTCCTCTCCAGCATAGTTTCGGACGTGAGACCAGATGGGTTTGAAATCCCACGAGAGTTTGGGCTGTATCAAAACTATCCCAATCCGTTCAATCCATCAACACACTTTCGTTTTGCAGTAGCGAACGCAAGCAACGTCTCGATTCAAGTCTATAATGTCCTCGGTCAAAAGGTTGCAACACTGGCTTCGGAATTCCTTGCACCCGGGTACTATACGACGGAGTGGCGGGGAAAGGATGATCACGGTCATTCAGTGAGCAGTGGGATATACTATGTGCGTATGGCTGCACAGAGTACCGATGCAACTGGCTCAACTCCATTTGTACAAGTTCGTAAGATTGTGTTGATGAAATAATTTTACTCCGTACTTGTACTTCTGGTTTCTTTCAATCATGATGCGGAGGTCGCTGTTCGAGGGCTTCCGCATTTCGTTACAAGCAGGAACGATTATTCCAAAAGCAAACATTCATGCGCTCAGTACTTCTTTTTTGTCTTATTCCATTGATTGTCATTCCTTCAACAGTGACTGGGCAATTACTCAAGCGCTTTAAGATACCCATCTTTCTCACCAACAGTGTTAACACGAGAGATACCCTGTACTTCGGTATCCATCCGGATGCGTTAGTCTGTTTTGATAACAGGACGCTGACCTTCAATGATAGCTCGAGAGTAACAGAAGCTGATTTACCACCTTGCGCACCTTCTGGAGGGTTTGAGAATCGTTTTGTACATCCTCGGGGAGCAACCTGTTTGAGTGCCTGGTTTGACATTCGTCCTGATGCTGCAGCAATCGATACCTTTAGGATTCTCTTTCAAGCTGGGCAGACGGCTGGCAATTTTAACCTCCCGGCGAGATTTTCCTGGCCCCCCAATCTTTCTCTCTACTGCGACAGCATGAGGATACAAGAAAGAGGACCTTCAGAGGAGGTTGAAAATCCTCAAACGATCGACATGCTTGCGCAGACGTATTTAGAAATTACCGACCCCGGTGTTCAGGGCTGTAACGATGGAAGTGGATCTTTACGAATCACCATGTGGGGACCTAAAATGCCTCCGGCTCCGCCAAGTCCTCCTGTACTTTCGGCTCCAGCAGATGGTGATACGACGCAGGATACCACATTTACGTTCACATGGCAAGCGGTCGCAGATGCATTTTTCTATCGTATCGAAGTATCGAACGATTCTGCGTTTGGAACAATACTTTTCACAGACACTGCTGCAGGCACGTCGAAGCGTATCGGAGGATTGAAGCCGTTAACCACATATTACTGGCGCGTTCGAGCGGTGAACCTCATTCTTGAAAACGGCTCTTTTGCCACTCGAAAGTTTACGACGAGGCTCTATCCACCTCCAGCGATAACTTTGATTTCTCCTCCAGCCGGTCAACAGAAAGTCGATACACAGCCAACATTGCGATGGAATACCTCACCATATCCGAGACCAACAACCTATTATCTTGAGGTTGCCACAGACCAGAACTTTTCGTCTCTTGTCGTGAATGATTCCACAACAGATACCTCTATGCAAATTGGGCAAATTGTACCACTCACACCTTGTGTGACCTATTATTGGCATGTGAGAGCTCGGAACGCTGCCGGTGTAGGACCGTTTTCTTTATCTCGCTCATTCAGATGTCTCCTTGACAGACCTGGTCGCCCGAATCTTGATTCTCCTGCTGACAACGATACAAACATATCTACCTCTCCAACATTACGCTGGACACGACCCGACGTGTGCTCGGATATGTTTCGAGTGCGCGTTGCACGAGACACATTATTTACAATCTTGCACTTGAATGTAACTACTCCCGACACGTTCAGGACGGTCACGGGCCTCAGACAGGATACCATCTACCACTGGCGAGTGAATGCGCTTAATGATTCCCTGACCGGAGATACAACCGCATACCGAACGTTTAAAACAATTCTCCTTCCTTCGCCTGCACCTACGTTAGTCTCTCCAGCGAATAACGATACGACGAGAGATATTATAGACACAGTACGGTGGAGGAAAGTCGAGTATGCCACCCGGTATCACATGCAGATAGCCACTGATTCGGTGAATTTTGCTAATACAGTTGTTTTTCAAGACTCTCAGGTAACTGATACGTTTAAGATTTATTCAACGTTGAACTACTGCACCAAATATTATTGGAGAGTTCGTGCGATCAATCGGCTCAATGCCTCGGCTGGATTTGGCTCACTACGCAGCTTCAAGACAAAGCGTGGTGTGCCACTTGCACCTGTTTTACAAAGCCCCGCCCAGAATGAGGATAGCGTCGATTTCAGACCGACATTCACGTGGGCGGGTGATAATTGTTCCGCATCGTTCAGGCTGCACGTAGCCAGGGACTCGACGTTTACCACAATTGTCATTGATACACCGACGACTCAAACGTCCCTCCGCATCGGTCAGGATCTGGAAGGAAACACAACATATTACTGGCGTGTCCGTTCATTGAATGAACTGGGGCCAAGTCTATACTCCGATACCTTTAAATTTTCGACGACACCGTTTGTGCCACCGCCACCTCCGACATTACGGTTTCCTCCAGATGGCGCCGGCAATATCTCCCTCACCCCGACGCTGACATGGGATTCTGCAGCAAGGGCAACTACCTATCGATTGCAGGTTGCCTACGACACTGTCTTCACTGCATTGGCATTTAATGATTCGACGATAACAACAACATCGAAGCAGATCGGACCACTGTTAAACGGCACGAAATTTTACTGGCGCGTCAATGCAAAGAATTCCGCCGGTACGAGTGCCTTTTCAGCGGTATTGACCTTTACCACCCTTGCACCACCCGGTTCACCCACGTTGATTCGGCCCTACAATGGAGAACAAGATGTTTCCCCCACTCCAGCGCTGACCTGGGGTGCAGCAGAATTGTCGGAAACGTTTCACGTTCAATTATCTAAGAATCCATCGTTGAGTCCGCTCGTGGTTCAGGATTCGAATGTTACAAATCAATCCTACACGGCGCCGTTCCCACTGGGCGAGCACGTCACCTATTACTGGCGGGTGCGCGCGAGAAATTCTGCGGGGTGGGGAGATTGGTCTTCAACGTTCAGCTTCACAACACGGTATGTCAGTCCCGCCGATTGGGTCATACCGCTCTCGGTGAGGGAAACTGGTTCTGCCAGGGATTCAATTTTCTTCGGTGTCAGTCCTGTTGCAACAGACGGCATTGATCCTATGGCTGGTGAGTATGAGCTTCCACCAACAACATCTGGCAAGTTTGATGTCCGCTTCGTCAGCAATGTCAGCTCACCGGGGTTGATCGGAGAAGGCTTGCGATTCAATCTGCATGACTTCTCGACATATTCCCAGAGGGATACGTTTACTGTGCGGTTCCAGCCGGGGACTGGCTCGTACCCATTCATTTTCTCGTGGCCTCGAAGTTTTATTCAGAGGATTTGCGATAGCATGATCCTGACTGATGGAGCGGGTATGCGCATTGATATGAAGACGGACCCTGACTCGACAGCAAGTGTCACAAATTCTGCCGTTTCAACCGTCATGATCATCGAGTATGGTGCATTTCCACTTGTTGACGTGAAGCCGATTGTGCGGGAGCTGCCGAAAGGGTATATGTTGTCTCAGAATTATCCGAATCCCTTCAACCCCACAACGCAAATCGAATTCTCCACTGAAACAGCGGCACAGATAGTAGTCATCGTTTATGACGTCCTCGGAAAAGAGATAGTACGGTTAGTGAATGCTGCCTTCTACCCCGGCTACTACACGGTGCAATGGGATGGCAAGAACGAAGTAGGCACACAGATGCCGAGCGGCGTGTACTACGTGCGTATGACTGCTGTCCCTGCGGGTGTTGAAGCAGGAAGAAACGAGCAGCCTTTTGTTGTCACTCGTAAGATGATGATGTTGAAGTAACATAACTGTCATATTTAATACCTCATGTTACGCACCTATGGTAAAATGACATTAACCAGACTGATGTCATTTCAAAAGATTCCCTCTGTAGAGGGTGACCAAAAAGAAATAAAGGATCAGTCATTCCCGAACGTTGTAATCGGGAATCCAGAAAATT
>JACQVI010000010.1 GCA_016209795.1 Ignavibacteriota bacterium | reverse complement strand
GATGATATATGCCTGAATATCGCGTTGAAGGTCTTTCCTTGGCTGGAAAAGCAGTACAAGGAGTCATCGAGGCAGAAAATGGGCGTGCGGCGAAACTTAAAGCTCGCCAGATGGCTGAACAAAGAAAATTTAAAATCATACGCGTTCTTCCTCGAGCGACATTCTTATATAAAGTCCAACGTGGCACTGAAAAACCAATTCTTGGAGAACAGAAAGCGTTCACAAAAGAGGAAGTCCAGGATGCTCTCTCGAAGATGGGTTTTCGCGTTCTCAGAGTTAAAAAGAAAGCACTTGATTTTAAGTTAAAACCTCCAACAGCTGAAATTGTAACATTCGTACGTGTGAGTGCCGATTTAATTCGTCAAAAATTACCGTATAATGAAATTCTCCAGTTAATGGTCAATGATATTACCAACAAGACACTGAGAGATGCTGTTAGGGAAATTAACAATGAGTTAAAGCAGGGAAAGGATAGTGAAAAAGTATTTATTAAACAAGAAGGGGTTTTTGGTAGATTTACTGCACACATGCTTGGTCTTGCCTCAAAGAGTGGAAACATGGCTGAGATCTATGATAGTACTGCAAAATTCTTAGAACGACGAGCGGAATTTAAAAAGAATCTGAAAAGTGCGCTCATCATGCCAATAGTTACTTTGCTTGCACTCTTTGGAGCTTGTGTGTACTATGTGGGATTTATCTTCCCAGGAATGGCTGAAGTCTTTGTTCGATTGAAGGTGGATATGAGACAATTCCCCATGACGTATGCTACGCTTCAGATGAGTTATTTTTTGCAAGAGAATTTTATCATTATCCTCATTGCTATAATTATTCCAATAGTGTTTGCAGCGCGCTTCCTCACAACAGAACGAGGGCGCTTTCTTCGAGATAAATATATTTGGAAAATACCGGTTATTGGCTCTCTCTTACACAAGACTGCAATTGAAATTTTCTCCCGTGTGTTCTATGCATTATACAGCGGCTCTGGAGAAAATATTGATGTTATAAAAATGGCAGCAGAAGCGTGCGGCAACAAGTATATGGAACATCAGATAAAAACGATTGCAATACCCATGATGGTCGAGAAGGGTGCCGGTATTACGGAGGCATTTGAAACATCCGGTGTGTTTACGAAGACAGCCATCTCAAGATTGCATTCAGGCGCAGAAACCGGAACTGTGAAACACACAGCGCTACAATTAGCAGAGTACTATGAAAAAGAAACCACCTATAAAATGCGTAATGCAATCGATTTCATCCAGTTGTGGATCAGTCTGATCATTATGGTTGTTCTGACAATGTTAACGTTGGTTTCCTCAGAGACTGCGACGTTCCATCCGAGCACAGCTCCTGGTGGTGGATAATATCTCTGATAGTCTTTCGCCCCATACTTTGGAGATTCTCGAATGCCAGATGTCGATATCACTGACAAGATAGGGTATACCCTTCTCAAGAAAGGAATTATTGATTATGAGACTCTGGAAAAATCTCTTCATATCAGAGAAAGTGAAGATAGAAAAAGTCGACGAAACCTTGGACAGATTCTCGTCACCGATTTCAGCGTTGATCATGATTTAGTTTTCCGAGAAGTAGCGAACCTCTATGCTTTTCGGGAAATATACCTGAATGATGAAACTATCGATGCCCAGCGTGTAGAGTTCATTAAACGTTACGTCGACTCCCTTCCTGATAATTTTCGGGATTTATTAATACAAACTAAGATGCTGCCTTTACGCTTTGACGAAAAGCAGTCTGATAAACTCGTTATCATCGCTGCAGATCCAACCGACCGTAACATCCCGTTGATAGCACGTAATTTCGGCGTAAAGAAGTATGAGGTGTGCTATTGCCGGCTTAAGGGTCTTCAAGCCTTAGTGGAGCAGGTAGTCCCCCCTGAAAACGAATTCTTAAAATTACTTGCAAATACAGATGTCGATATTGCGCTTCCTGATGATGATAGCTCAGTTGATGAAGAAACTCTTGAAGCTGAAATTAACAAAAGTGCTCTCATTAACTTGGTAGAAGGATCTCTTGTTGAGTCTGTTCGCCAGGGTGCAAGCGATATCCATGTTATTGGGCGAGAAGGGAATCGCACAGAGTTTCTTTTCCGAGTCGATGGGAATTTAAAGCAATGGCATGTTCAAGACAATACTATGCCTGAAGCGGTTGCAGCTGTGATTAAGGACCGTTCAAAAAATGTTGATAGATTTGAGCGGGAGATGGCACAAGATGGCTTTATTCAACGAGCTATCGATGATCACCAAATCAGATTTCGTGTTTCAATTTTACCAATTGTAGGGACGGAATTTAGGCATAAGTTTGAGAGTGTCGTTATCAGAGTACTTGATGATCGAAAAGTTATCACTGATTTAAACAAACTTGGGTTACAAGGTCCTGCAAAAGATATGTTCTATAAAGCGATATCAAAACCTCAGGGTATTGTTATCCTGACAGGACCTACCGGGAGCGGTAAAAGTACGACAATCATTGCCGCCTTACATCAAGTTATTGACCCCACTGTTAACGTCTTAACTGTAGAGGAACCAGTTGAATATATTATAAAGGGTGCACGCCAGCTCAAAATTGGTCCGAAGATGAATTTTGAAGAAGCACTCAGAGGTATCTTGCGCCATGATCCTGATATTGTTCTTGTTGGTGAAATGCGTGACAAGCTCACGGCTGAAATTGCAATCAAGCTTGCCAACACAGGTCACCTTACATTTTCAACACTCCATACCAATGATGCTCCAAGTGCTATCTCTCGTCTGTATAAAATGGGGATAGAGCCTTTCCTGATCGCCTACGCGATCAATGTTATAGTTGCACAACGGCTAATCCGTACACTATGTTCAGATTGTAAAAAGCCTATCAAGATGACTGACAAAGACCATCAAATTTTTCTCAAGTTTGGTTTTACTGAGGAAATGATCAAGCACGCAACATTCTATGAGCCTGTTGGGTGCGATAAGTGTAGCGCCGGATGGAAAGGTAGAGCGGCAATCCATGAAGCTCTATACTTTAGCAGGGAGATAAAGCAAATCATTGTTAGTTCTGGAGAAGACGTAAACGAGAATGCCATACGTGAACAAGCACTTAAAGACGGTATGTGGACATTACGACGATCTGGAATGGAGCGGATGATGGAAGGTGCAACCACGCTTGAAGAGATCATTGCAACGACAACTGAAGATTAAAGTTACCTTAGTTGATAGCCCTCACACGGCAGTTGCGCTTCATCTATGGTAATGATAGATTTACAGCAAACTAAGGAGAAAATATGAATACTGGTCAAATGCTATTGGTGCTGGGCGCACTCGTTATGTTATCTATGATGACTATGGGTGTCAACAAGATGATTATAAACAAAACTGAGACGATGCTCGAAGAAGTGATCTCCACAACAGTGGAAGCAGAATAATCATGGTAAGTTGTTCATAACACAATCTTAAATTTTTAAAGAAAGAACACAACGTGTCAACCGGACAAACAATTCTTACAATAGGAGCGTTTATACTTCTCTCGAACATCCTGATCACGTTCTATCGACTTCTTGCTGAAAGCGGCGAGACAATTAATAGCTCGCAGTCAGTTATCACTGCAGTTTCTCTCGCGACTACCAATATTCAAATTGCCCAAGGGTTGCACTACGATGAGAAGACGATTAACTCGTTCATCAATGGTCAATCTGAGCTGAATCGGCTGACTCCTTTAGGTTTACTGGGGCGTGATTCGTGGTACGGGGTTGATTCGCTTGGAAACGACACGTTAGAAAGTACTCCGGAGCTGCCCCCTGAAAATCAAATCAAGTATTTTGATGACTTCGATGACTTCAATGGATGGGAGCAGAGAGACACGACCTTGGAAGGTGGAATTTTCAAGACAACCTTTCTCGTGTACTATGTAAATCCAGATAACGTAAGTGAACCTTCTCTTACCCAGCAGACGTTTGTGAAACGAATGGATATGAAGATATGGAGAGAATTTCCTCCGAGTAGAGACACCTTACGAACATCCTTTATTATGGGATACTGGATGTTTAGCGCTGCATTGTAAAGGGAACTTTGATTATGGCATCAATGATCGACATTATACTTGCATTCACATTAGGCGGGATTCTTCTCATCATTATTCTCAATGCGAATGATGTTGCATCGACACATGCATCGCTCCTGAACGGGGACATGCTTGTCCAACAGATGCTCGTTTCGATTACGCAAATTCTCGAGGGGGAAATCCGTAACATGGGATTCAACGTACCAGTAGGATCTCCTGCTATCATTAATGCGAATGATACTTTGATAACGTTTCTCAGCGATCTATACGCAGATGGAACGACTGATACAGTTGGGTATTATCTTGGCTCATTAAGCGAACTGCAGCAAACTCAGCACGACAGCGATCGGCTGTTACACAGAAAGGTCAATTCGGATCCTGCATTTTCTCTTGGTGCTGTAACACGATTCTCATTGCGGTACTTCAGCCAGGGTCTAATTGACACGCTCATTCCACCACGTCCGGGACAGCCGTATTGGATAGCTCGTCGTCCCGGGGGTACATTTGTAGAAAACCCCTTCGACTATCGAGAGATCAAGGTCATTGAGTTGACGCTCGAAGTTCAGAATCCTTACGCTCTGTATAAGCGGGCTGACGATCCTACGGTTGGTGCGGGTTCGTCATTGTACTCAAGTTCCATGTGGCGGCAAACGCGCCTCGCATCGCAAAATTTACGACGTTAAGTTCAACTTTGAAGAAGGAGTATCACAATGGGCGGTAAAGCAGCATTAATTCTTGTCTTGGGCTTCGGGTTCATTTTCGGTTATATTGGTATTCGCCTCAATGGACTTGAGAGCCGCTCGGTCGATAACAGCTCAAAATATCTTGAGGTTACTGTTGCGCACAATTTAGCCGTTGCTGGCGCCAACGTAGGATTAGCCAAACTGTATCAAGATACGTCCCTTTGGAGATGGAATAGGTCAGACGATACGGTGTTGACGAAACAAAAGTTCACGAGCGGTCAGTTCAGCGGTGGTTCCTTAACTGTACGTTTTGGCTATAATGCAGGTAATTCTCTTCGACTGAAAAGTTTCTCTTCTTTACGCTCCGGCACACGCACTTTACACGATACGGTTATCGTGGTTTTAAACCGATATAACTATTGGGAACTTTGGGGATTTTTGTTGTCGGAGGCGTGTGGACAGTTCCACTGGATCTCCGGAGATACGACATGGGGCAGAGTGCACGATAACGGTGACTCCCCCGTACAAGGAAGCCCTGTGTTCAATAACAAAATCACTGTTTCTGGAGCATTCAGACCTAGTCCAGGAGTAAGCCCAAATTTTGCCATATTCAAGGATGGGTATGAAACTGGTACCCCAAAGGTTCCAATTCCCACGGCAGCTGATATCAATGTCACGCAAGCGAAAACGGATACACAACTCACGGGTTCGTTCTCCTTCGAGCTCGTCGATTCAACGATATCACTACGCCCTGTTGGCTTTATTAAAATTCGAAGTGGACTTAATAACTTCACTAGCTCTCCTATTCTTTACTATTTTTACAATTATGATCCATTGGATTCGATTACCCTTGCAGGCCTATACTCACCAAAAAGATTTGCCGAGAACAAAGTCATTTGGGTATCAAACTCGCTGTCTATAAGAGGCGTTGTTAGTGGACAGGCAACAATTGGCGCACAGCAAGACATTTATCCCGTGGGTAATATCACCTATGCTAGAGATCCGCGGGTTACTACATCGGATGATATGCTGGGTCTAATTGCAAGGCAAGATTTCATTCTCGATAACGATCCCTTTATTCAAAACGAATTCTACCTTCAGTCGTTGAATTTAGCTGAACGATTTCTTGCTGATTAT
>JACQVI010000129.1 GCA_016209795.1 Ignavibacteriota bacterium | reverse complement strand
TTTTATTAGTTTCTTTTCCATTTCTACAATTTTCAGGTGATCCAAGGCGGGTAATCTTCCTGTCGAATTTCGTGTAACCAAAAGACTATTAGCTAACCAGAGTTATCGAATGGATTTTTTAGATCAAATTAAGCGTAAACATGTTAACGAGGAGATTGCTGGTTCCCAAATCAAACGGTATAAGCAACTCATCGAAGCAGCCAAGATCGTCAACTCAACACTCGATCTGGGCAAGCTCCTGAATATTATTGCTGAGACCGCGCTCAGGAATATCGATGCGGATCGTGGGACGCTGTATCTCATTGATGAGGCTCGAAAAGAACTATGGTCAAAAGTACTGAATGACCCTTCGCTTAATGAAATACGCTTGCCGTTAGGGAAAGGAATCGCTGGACATGTTGCAGTCACAGGCCATGTTCTCAACATCGTTGATGCGCATTCCGATCCGCGGTTCAACCCTGAGTATGACCGAAAGACCGGATACCAGACAAAAACCATCCTGTGTATGCCACTACGGAATAAGGATGGAAAAATCATCGGGGTGTTTCAGCTTCTGAATAGACGGAATGGTACATTTACTGACGATGATGTTAGTTTCATTGATGCACTGTCGGTCCATGCAACCATTGCTATTGAAAATGCACGGTTGTATGAACAGGAGCGACAGAAGATTGCAATGGAGAAGGAGTTTATCGCTGCACGTGAGGTGCAGATGAGCCTGATACCGAAGCACCTGCCGAAGATGGACAATTTCGCCTTTGCAGCCTGCACGATCCCCGCACGAGAAGTCGGCGGCGATTATTACGACTTCATCCGACTCAATGATCAACGATGCGAGCTGGTGATTGCTGATGTTGCAGGCAAGGGTCTCTCCGCTGCGCTCCTTGCAGCGATGGGAAAAGGAGTCTTCTATAGTCAGGCAGTGCAGTATCTTTCCCCAGTTGCTCATCTCAAAGGATGCAATCATATCCTTAAGCATCAGTTTCCGAAGAACTCGTTCATTACTATGCTAGTTGCTATCGTTGATTCGAAAACGATGACAATTACCTTTGCAAATGCCGGACATTGTTATCCTTTACTATACAAAAGTAACTTGAAGACCGCAGAGCTTCTCACTACAAAAGGGATGGCGATGACTCTCGCCGATGATCTTCTCTGCAACGAGTACAGCATTCACATGCAACCCAATGATTGCCTCATTCTCTACAGTGATGGTATTACCGAGGCAGAGAACATCACAAAAGCATTTTTTGATATCGATCGACTGCAAACACTTGTAGCTCGAATTGGGCATCACACAGCAGAAACAGTTCTCCAATTAATACTGGATGAAATACGGGAATTTTCCAAAGGCAACGACCAGAGTGACGACATCACGCTGATTGTGGTCAAAGCAACGAACAAACCAGATTGATATAGTTAAACACAATTATGCCTGAAGAGCCAAAAGAACACCGCAAGCTCGCCGCCATCATGTTTACGGATATGGTGGGGTATAGCGCGCTCACCCAAAAAAATGAGAAGCTCGCACTGGAGTTACTGGACGAGCACCGGAAGCTCCTGCGCCCCATCCTTTCGAAGCACGGCGGACGAGAGATAGAAACGGCTGGTGACTCATTCTTTGTGGAGTTTGGAAGCGCGTTAGAAGCAACTCAATGTGCGATTGAGATTCAAAAGACTTTGTTCAAGCGCAATAAATCTTCTCCTCCAGAGAGAGCGATCACCATTCGTATCGGCTTACACCTCGGTGATGTGGTGTACATGGATAAGCACGTGCACGGTGACGGAGTGAATATTGCCGCACGCATTGAGCCGTTGGCAGAGCCAGGAGGTATCTCAATCTCAGAGGATATGGCACGTCAGGTACAGAACAAAATTGAACTTCCAGTCATCAGACTCGGTAACAGTGAGTTGAAAAACATTCAGCTCCAGATGGATATTTACCAGATCGTCATGCCGTGGGGAAAAAAGCATTTCGTCCTGTTACCAACCAAATCTATTTCGAGTGATAAGAATTCTGTTGCTGTTCTCCCATTTGAAAATCTCAGTGACAGTAAAGACGATGAATACTTTAGTTATGGCGTTACCGAGGATATCATCGCTCAGCTTTCTAAGATTCGTAAGCTTAAGGTAATCTCTGCAACGTCCGTCATGTTGTACAGGAATAGTGATATTAAAACCATCGCTGGGAAATTGAATATTTCTTACCTTCTTCGTGGAACCATTCGCCGGGCGGGTAATAAAGTACGCATTGTTGCAAAATTGATTGATTCTCAAACGGAAGAACATCGCTGGTTAGAGACCTACAATAAAGAGTTAACGGATATTTTCGCTACTCAGAGCGAAGTTGCAGAAAGTATTGCCACAGCACTGGCAATAACAATTTCTCCAGAGGAGAAAGAACGACTTGAGAAAAAATCTACAGGCAACTTAGAAGCATATGATCTTTATCTCAAAGGTAGATACTCTTGGAACGAAAGGACAAGAGAAGGTTTGAACAAAAGTATAGTATGTTACCGTCAAGCGATTGAAAGAGACCCCCTGTTCGCTCTCGCTCATGCAGGGCTTGCTGATTCTTATAACATACTCGGATCTTTCAATCATCTCGCTCCGAAGGAAGCTTTTCCGATTGCCAAAGCTGAAGCCCTGAAGGCGCTCGAACTAGATAGCACACTTGCCGAAGCGCAAGCAGCGCTAGGATGGATTATTTTGAATTATGATTGGAACTGGCATCTTGCTGAGGAGCACTTCAAGCGAGCCATTGAGCTCAATCCAAGCTACGCCACAGCTCACCAATGGTATTCACACGTGCTAATCCTGACGGGCAGGCTCGAAGAGGGTTTGACTGAGATCGAGCAAGCTGAAAAACTTGATCCATTCTCACCAATCATTCGTACCGACAAAGGATTGAAATTATATTATGCTCGCCGATATGATGAAGCGATAGAACAATATCGAAAGACGCTGGTATCGTTTCCGGGCTTTTTTCAGGCGCATTATTGTTACGGGCTGGCTCTCTTACAAAGGTCGATGTATAAGGATGCGGTTGCCTCGCTGATAAAGGCGAGAAATCTCTCAGGATTTCACCCAGGTACTGTTGCAATACTGGGATATGCGTATGCTCGTTCGGGGAACCAAAGAGCGGCTTCTGAGATACTTGATGAATTGGCAAGAAAATCGAAGCAAGTATATATTTCTCCCTACTTCTTTGCAATCATTTATACGGGACTCGGTCAAAAAGATCGAGCAATCGAGTGGCTCGACGCAGCCCTTGAAGATCGCTCAAACTGGATGATCTACTTAGGGGTACAACCGATATTTGATAGTCTACGATCCGATCCAAGATTTGGAGCGCTGTTGAAGAAACTAGACCTCACTTCCGAAACATGAGAACGAGCATGCCTGACGAAACAGGAGATGCAGGTGTGAGGACTGAGGGACGATCGGATTTCGTTGTCATGAATGATGAAGAAATTGTGCAGCGTCACTACAAGAGGGCACGCTGAGTTTAATCCATGATATTTTAGCATACGTACGAACCCATGAACACTTTTTCGAGACGAGAATTCCTGCGGTTTGGGGTTTTATCTGCAGCCGGCATCGTGGCGACAGGATATACTGGAACCCTGGCTGGATGCGCCTCCAGTTGCCCCGACGTCATCGCTCCACCGACCCATCGGCGAAGGGTACTTGCCGACCTTCATGTGCATCCGATGATGAATACATGGTTACGTCGTACTCCTTTAGCGGTGAGTAACCCGTTACTCGCCGACATCGCTGAGAATGTTTTCAATACGACAGGGATGACGTGGAAAACTTGTTTTGAAGCTGGCATCGATGTTTTATGTGCTGCGCACTTCAATGTATTTGACGAGTGGCTCTCGATGCCGACAGACCCGAATCCTGAAGCTCCTGCCAACACACTCCGGATGATCGAGCTGCTCGAAGAGGAGTTGACCAAGCCCGAGAATGCAGCATACGCGAAACTGGCCCGGAACAGAATTGAACTTCGGGAGATCCTGAGCCATCGCAAAGGTGATCCCAGATACCGCATAGCGGTCATTCATGCACTCGAGGGAGGACATGCCCTAGGGGGCAGAATCGAATCCCTTGATCAGTTTGCAAAGAGAGGGGTTGCACTGATCACACTTACGCATTTCTTCAACAAAGGAATTGCCTCCGCACCCAACGCCTATCCTTTCTTCCCCGATGCAGGGAGCCGGTGGCCGGCGCAAGGGCTGTCTGAGTTTGGAGCGTCAGTGATCAGAAAGATGGAAGAGCTTGGCATTGTTGTCGACGTGACCCACTCGACTTCCACGGCGATCAATGAGATTCTTTGTGTATCGACGAAGCCTGTCATCACAACCCATGCCTCGGCACGGACACTTGGGGATCATCCCTACTCCCTCTACGATGAGCAGATACAAGAAATCGCAAAACGAGGAGGGATCGTCGGTATCATCTTATACCCCTACATCCTCTCCAATTTTAGAGGCGAAGAGGCTGCCAAGGAACATGGGAGCCTGCGTGATGTCGTACGGACTATCCGCTACACTTACAAGATTTGCGGAACGCACAAACACATCGGCATTGGAAGTGACTTCTCCGGCTACATTGTGGGACCAAGGGACATGAAGTGCCTCGGTGAGATCGACAAGCTCCGCAGAATGCTGCTGGATGAATTTGACCAGGATGAGCAGATTGTGGAGGATATGATGGCAAACAATGTCATTGGTTTTTTGAACGACTACTGGAGGTCAGGCCAGGTATGAGCATCCACAATCCGACCGTATTGTTTCTCCTGTTTGTCATCACCATAGGCAATCTGGAAGGAGCAGAGTTGTACGAACACAAGAGGCTATCACACCGTGCATTAGAGATTGTTCTTTCGGAATGCGAGGTAACATACAAGGATTCGCTCCTGTGTTTTCCCGCAGGCGGCGTTTCCATCTGCATCCCAACGCTACTGCTTGACGGAAAAACATTCGATGAACTTTCAACCATGTTTTCTGATGGCGATGATGCATACGCACGATTCCAGGAACGAGGACGGAGTATCGGGGAACAACTCGAGAGGCTTCGGGGGTCCGACATTGATGCTCTTCTTAGAGAGTATGCCTCACCTCCCCACTCCTTTGACAGGGAAACTCTCTTGCAGACAGTAAGGGAGATCGAGCGACCGGGAGAGAATGTTGTGGTGAACTACCTTATGTACCATTTGATCGGACTCAAGCTGGCACAGGCTGCAGGGGGCAATCCGGTACAACGTGGCGATGCCCTACGCTATACAATGATAATGGAAGCGAAGGCTCAGAGCTACCTCATTGACGCCTTTTGTGCCGGCCATCTGCTGGTCCCTCTCGATGACTTCCTTTCGCGCCTTCACCCGACCAACAATCGGAATGCACACGACTTCTACAATACGGAAGGGGTCTTTGTCATCAACTCCCGACAGGAGACCTGGCAGGCATTTGGCGACAAGGTGCTCGAGTGGTATGCACCGTCGTACCTGCACGTCTTAAACGCATGTTGCACATCGTTGCGTGAACTGTTGCTCACTTACTTCGCAAGCATGGATGCTGTGCCACCTGCTTTGCTCAGTTGGGCACAAACTGTATCAGCCGGCGAATCTCCGTCAGCCCTCGTAGACCGTTGGCTGATGATTCAAGAAGGGAGAAACTATTATGAATCGACCCGGATGCCCACCCTTCTGGAGTTGCCCATGCCAATATCTGCCGTATGGAGTGTGCGGACGGACAGTCTCGACGAGATGGGCGTTCATCAGCGGAAGCAGTATCCTCAATTGCGAGAAGATGGATTGCATGATCCGAGCCTTGAGGATATTGACAAGGATTTTCTGTATCCGCAACATGCATTTCCTCAATGGGTTCGGCTGGATTTTTCGAGGCCCGTAGGGGAGATGATCAAGCAGGATGTCAACATCGCTTCTGTCAGGTATGTGCAGAACCGTAACCAGTTGCCGAGCTTCATGGGCCTGTTGGTGGAAGGAAGCGGTTCGAAGAACGTAGCAAATGGCTCCATCGGTTGGTCGTTTGGGGCAGGTTATGGATTTACAGATGACATCTTGTTCATCAAGAACATTTCCGCAGGTGTGGCTCTTATCAAGCCATCTGCAAGCACTCTCGGTCTGTTTCTTTCTCCTTCCACAGGTGTCACAGTCAACTACCCACACCTGCCGCCGGTCGTTTCAGGCACGCGGTTGTCGTTGGGTTATGCCTGGGGAATGCAACAGACGAGGGAGGATGGACTTGCTCTTTCCATTGGCCTTGAATCCAACACATATCCACTCGGGTTCACGTATGCGGCGATACACGTGAGGCTAGTGTATCAGTATCTACAGATTCAGCCGAGAGTACACAACGTCGCTTTCGGAGTCGTCATGCAGTAAGTCAGGACTATGCGGAAATCATACTTTATACGTCATTGAATTATGTCTGATTACAACTATCAAGAAGCTTTTTGGAGATTTCGACTGGCGGAAGTTGGTTCAATCGCCTTTGCCTTCTATCAAGAACCTTGAGGAGAAGCCGCACGAAGAATACGTTTCGCCGTATTGGGTAGCGGCGGTTTATGCGGCACTCGGAGACAAGGATCAAGTATTCGCATGGCTGGGTAAAGCGTATGCAGTACACGATGGTTTTCTGTTATACCTCAAAGTGGATCCAATATTTGATCCTATTCGTAGCGATCCAAGGTTCACTTCTTTGTTAAGAAAACTTGGCTTTGAAACAAGAATTTGAATAAGTGAGCAAGGAGGTGCAGCCGATGCTCTGGTTCTTGCAGCAGAAAAAATCCAATACGCCCAACTGGAAACAATTCATCTGTCCGATGAACGATCAACTCCGCTATTTGTTTGATATCGATGCATTGCTTCATTGCTTCGATGAACTTCCGTTGTGCTTCCCTAAAGTTATAGCGCACGCGAAAGAACCGTTTATCCACAAAGTGCTGGATGCGCTTACGCAGAGGCTCAAAGAGTAATGCAAGAACGACAGCAGTTACTGTTGTGATCATCAAGGTCGTTTGATCAACTAAAGGCTTCATCATGACGAGAGCAAGATGTGCTATTCCCATATAGACGACCAGCACAGCGAGAAGCACGATAGCATAAGCCGTGCTGCGAGTAACGATGACATCAATGTCCATCACACGGTATTTAACAATCGAAATAGTGAAGGCTAATGGAATGAGCACTAAAAATATTTCAAAATATTCCTCTGGTATCCACGGTTGCAATCCGAAGACTTGAGGAAGGACCCAGAAGATGATGAATGGCGACGGACCTACACACAACCCTGAGAGTATCCACTGAAGTTTCTTTTTCTCTGCAGCCTCAACCGCTTTTCTATACGAGTGAACAAAATTACCGATGCCAAAGAGAAGACTGAAAAACATAAATCCATTAACAAACGATGAAGCCGTGAGAGAGTCGTGAAAGTATTCTACTGAATGAACATGAGCAGCTTGAAGATATGCAATGGACTGCCAGAGAGTTAACAACACCGCCACAGTGTAAAAGAGACGCCGTACGAGCAAATTACGGTCCCACTTGACTCGTGGGAAAACAAATGTGAAATGCACAAAGAGAGGCGGAACGAAAGTGTAGGCTAAGAAGAACAGTACACCCAGCGAAAAGCCAACCCAGGCTGGTTGGATGGAGGACATTGTCTTCGTACCGATGATACTAGCGGCTACCATCATTGATGAAAGATTGAAAAAAACAGATGCAACTTCATTAGGACGTTTTAAGTAAACAAAGATACCAAGCACGATCAGGATCAGCCCAATCACGACCTTAATAAGGATAAAACGTAGACTGTAGTACGGAACCAATCTTGTAGAGAGAAAAACCGTAGTTCTGCGATCCCTTACTTCCAAATCCACACCATCTCCAACGCGATAGGGAGCTAAATAGAACTCAATATCTCCCACACTGCTGACAGGAACACCATTGATTGCAATAACAGTTCGAGAAGGATCACTACGCGTGAACTCTGCTGGTAATCCTGGTTTTTGTGTAAGATGATAAACGGCAATGCAGCAGAAAAGAAGATAGACAAGATCGATAACGATCAGGACTCTATTATATATGTACTGTTTCTCCATTGCTATAAAACCTATCTAACCCCCCGTATTTTCAAAGCTAAAAGCTTGAAATGCAATGTAATTGTACTGATTCCAGAGGCGAGAGTCAAGTAGCCATCATAACTCGTTACTTGAAACTCAATCCTATTTGAGGTATATTCTCACGAACTTGTATTCCTGTTTATGATATGATTAAAAGGAGTCGTGTATGAAATCTTCACATTCTGTATTGTCTCTATTATTAACCTGGATGCTCTTCCTGACGTTCTCCCTAAAGGCACAGGATGACCTTCGGAATCAACTTTTTGGCGAAGCAAACCAGATCATGGCACAAGCGAAAGAGAAAAAAGCTGACCTCTACTCCCCATCGAGCTTCGAACGTGCAATGGAGTACTACAACGAAGCAACAGACTACTACGCACGAGGACGAAATCTTGAGGACATCCGCGAGAAGCTCAAAAATGCCGAAGCCTATTTTGCTAAGGCTCTCGATGCTTGCAAGATTGGGGAGGTCACGTTCAGTGCGACAATGGCTGCCCGCACCGATGCTCAAAGTGCCGGGGCGCCAACTTCTTCTGCAGCACTCTGGAAAAAGGCAGAAGAAAAATTTAACCGAGCCGCCCGATCTCTGGAATATGGCAACATGAACTCAGCAAAAAGTGATGGAACCGAAGCAGAAGCGCTCTACCGCGCAGCTGAGCTTGAAGCGATAAAATCAAATTTCCTTTCACCGGCTCGTGAGCTGCTCAAGAAAGCTGATGCCATTCATGTCGAAGACAATGCACCAAAAACTTTGGAGAAGGCAAAAAAACTCGCACTGCAAGTCGAGCAATTGCTGACACAAAAACGGTACGATACCGATGAAGCTCGGCAGATCGCACAGGAAGCGAAGTACGAAGCTGCTCATGCCATCTACCTCCATCAACTCATCACTAAGATGAAAAAGGAAGATAAGACGTTGGAGGATGCGTTGTTGTCAGCGGAACCGCCATTCCAACGCATTGCAGGAACATTGGGATTTCAGGCTCGCTTCGATAGCGGTTTTGAAGGTCCCGTGAACAACACACTCGCAGCCATTAAGGAAAAAGATGCACGAACGACAAAAGACGCCGATGCCATCATGCAAGCCGCTGAAGTGATTCGACAAAAAGAACAAGAGATCGATAACTTGAAGCAACAGGTTCGATCAATGGAAGGACGACTCGGTACACTGACGGAGACCGAAAAGAAACTTCAAGAAGCTGGCAGAGACCTGGAGCGAAAACTTGCCATCCAGCGTGGCCAGGAAGAAACTATTCGCCAAGTATCAAATATGTTTACAAGCGATGAAGGACAGGTCCTCAGAGATGGCAACAACATTGTCATCAGATTGTATGGACTCTCGTTCCCTGTGGGTGAACGAACAATCGAGCCAGAGTATTATCTATTGCTAACCAAAGTCCAGGAAGCGATTAAGAGATTCCCAAACTGTCAGATTATGATTGAAGGACATACCGATTCACAAGGCAGCGATGAGACCAACCAGATGCTCTCTGAAAAACGCGCAAAGACTGTTGCAGAATACATCATGGCGAACATGGGTGTTGAAATTGGAGTGAATCACCAGGGGTTTGGCGAGAGTAGACCCGTTGCGAACAACGAAACTGCCGAAGGCAGGGCAAAAAACCGCCGCATCGACGTGGTGATCACACCAGCTTGGACAAGAGAAGGAAGGTGAGCTTAAATTTTTGATGTTAGATTTGGCAACGTTTATCAGTCGTAAAAAGAAATTCTTATATGAAAAACACACACACCTCACTATTTTCAAAAAGGAGATGCTCTATGAACGTTACTCGTATACTAAGTATTCTGTGCTGTAGCTTCGTGCTCTTTTGTCTCACCACAGCACAGGAGACGAAGCAAAAACCGTTGTATCAGCGCCTTGGAGGCTACGATGCCATCGCAGCAGTCGTCGATGATTTCATCCCGAAGGCTGTTGCTGATCCCCAGCTTGGAAAATTCTTTGCCGGTCATGGAGATGACTCGAAGAAGAAAGTCCGCCAGCTCGTTCTCGATCAGCTGTGTGAAGCAACGGGCGGTCCGTGTTTCTACATCGGTCGATCGATGAAAGTCGCTCACGGAGGTCTTGGCATCACGGAATCCGATTGGACAGTGTTTGTCAACCACCTCGTTGCAACGCTTGATAAGTTCAAGGTTGCTCAAAAGGAAAAGGATGAGCTGCTTGGCGTCCTCACCACACTCAAGGCTGATATCGTGTCTGCACAAGGAGCTGGAATGAAGAAATAACATTGAGTGTGATGTCAATTGAACATTCTCATCACAGGTGCGGCAGGTAACCTCGGCTCGCATCTCGCACGCTTTTTGATGGGTAGAACGCATGAGCTGAGACTTCTCATTCACCGCAAGAACCTGCCCTTTGATGTTTCAGCATTTCCAAACGTCTCTGTGTACAGAGCAGACCTTGAAGACCCGAGGACACTCTCCGAGTCGTGCAGGGGTGTCGACTGCGTTGTCCATTTTGCAGGACTTCTCTTCGCCCCGAGACCCGAAAAGTTTTTGCCAAGAACGAATGTTGAGTATGTGCGCAACATTGTTGCTGCCTCCTTGGGAGCTCACGTACGGAAGTTTATCCTTATCAGCTTTCCCCATGTCGAAGGGGACTCGTCTCCTGAGAAACCTGCACGAGGACTCCTCGATGGCAACCCGACCTCAGTCCACGCAACAACGCGGCTCGCCGCAGAAAAACATCTCTATGAAGCCTGTAAAGGAAAAGAAATGGTTCCGGTGTCTCTACGAGCAGGAATGATCTACGGTCGTGGCGTCCTGATGATCGAGGCAGCACGATGGCTGCTCAAACACCGTTTGCTTGCGGTGTGGAGAGAGCCAACCTGGAATCACCTGTTAGCGCTTCCTGATTTCTTGACTTGTGTGAAAGCTGCCATCGAGAACGAGAACATTTCAGGAATTTACAATCTCGCTGACGACCAGCCCCTCACCCTTCAGGAGTTCCTCGACGCTGTAGCTGTCCATTGGGGATTCCGGAAACCATGGCGCTGTCCGAAGTGGTCGTTCTATGCGACAGCCTGGTGCTGCGAAGTTTTCGCGACGATATTTCGTACAGTCTCTCCTCTGACGAGAGATTTCATAACAATCGGGATGGCATCAAGTGTTGCAGATACGACCAGAATGAAAAAAGAATTGCTATCGAAGCTTGCTTACCCAAGCTTGAAGGAAGGCTTGGTTCTGCTTTAGGTGTGTATGCGGTAGGTTACAAAGAGATGTTACGCTGTCAAACAGATGAACACGTTGATAGTGTCCGTGTACCGTACTCACCTCACCTATAATCCCTGCCCGCCGCTTCGCTTTGGCAGGCGAGCTCTCCTACAGGGAGAGGATGTTATAACAAAGACAATCTGATTTAACTGAGCGAAAAATTCCCTCTCCTCATAGGAGAGGGATAGGGTGAGGTTATTGTTCATCTTGCACATCTCCCAATTTTTTTGCAAATTATTCTGTCAAATAGCTCCAGCCATGTTTTGATCTTCTGATACTTGGCATTTCCCCATGGAACAAGTTCATTACATAATTC
>JACQVI010000118.1 GCA_016209795.1 Ignavibacteriota bacterium | reverse complement strand
GTCGCTCCAGTTACTCCAGACGTGCCGTATGCCTTCACTAACAAGTTGAATGCTGTCGGTTTCGATGGTGTGACTTGATCCGGATGTCCAGGTGAATGTCTGAGGACTGAGGAACTTGGTCCCATCGACCATGATCGAATCGCCCACAGGATTGGTCGTGATGGCCACTTGGACTGGGAATTGAGTGAAACTTGCTGTCTCAGTAATAGGACCTTGCATCGTCGCTGTTGCTGGATTAGCAGGACCTGTATAGGAACCATTACCCGTGCCTGTCCATCCGCTGAAACTATACCCCGAGCCTGTATTCGGTGTAGCAGTAAGTGTAACGACCTGAGCGCTATCGTACCAGTTGCTGGCGGGGCTAACGGTTCCTCCCGTACCAGCGTTCATCGTCAGGAAGAATTGTGTCGTGAAGAAGGCGGTGTACACCGTATCACTGATGGGTGTAACCGTATGCGAGATTGCTCCGCTATCGCTCCAACTCCTCCAGGCGTACTGGGTTCCGGTAGGTCCGCTCTGTGGGTTGACTGGAATAGAAAGCGAGAGACTATTCCCCGGAGGGACACTGAATGTTTGGGGTGTTGTGTAGTTTTGACCGCTGACTCTGAATGTCCTGCCAGGTGGGTTCGTCTGCACGACTACCTGATAAGGGTTTTGAGTAAAGTTTGCAATCTGAGTTATAGGACCATTAATTGTAATCGTTCGTGGATTACCAGTGCCGGTGTATGAACCGGTTCCTGATCCAGTCCAACTGCTAAAACTGAAGCCGCTATTGGGTATAGCCGTGATCGTTACATTTTCGCCACTATCAAACCAGTCATTTGATGGTGTCACTATTCCACCAGGGTTTGCAACCATGGTCAGGAAGTATTGAGTTCTGAACGTTGCAGTGTAGGTCGTGTTAACTAAGGGTGCGACTGTGTGTGTGCGAGTGCCACCATCGCTCCAACTACTCCATACATAGCGAGTGCCACTTGTTCCACTTTGAATACTATCTGCAGAGATTGTATGGCTTGAATTTGCTACCCAGATAAATGTACTCGGGCTAGTGTATGTTATTCCGTCAACAATAACAGTCCGGCCTGAGGGAACGGTTTGCACGGTCACCTGAATCGAGTTTAGTGTGAAGTTAGCAGTTTCAGTGATTGGGGAGTTCATGGTCACGGTTGCCGGATTGTTTGGTCCGGTATACGAACCCGTGCCCGTGCCTGTCCAACTACTAAAGCTATAACCACTACTTGGTGTGGCAGAAATTGATACTACCTGTCCACTGTTATACCAATTGCTCACAGGACTGACGGTTCCGCCAGTATTTGCAATCATCGTCAAGAAGTATTGGGTTGTAAAGTTGACGATGAACGTCGTATCGGTTATAGGTGCCACACTGTGTGTCATCGCACCGCCATCACTCCAACTGCTCCACAAATATCTCGTTACTGAATCTCCAGTTTGCGGAGTTGTTGTCGAGAGGGTGTGGCTCTCCGTGGCAGACCAGGTAAAAGTCTGTGAATTACTGTACGCTACTCCGTCCACGATGAAGCTTCTACCGGGAGGATTTGATTGTACTGTAACCTGGATGGGGAATAACGTGAAACTAGCAGTTTCCGTAATCGCGCTACGTATTGTGATACTGGCAGGATTGTTTGGTCCTGTATACGATCCTGTTCCGCTTCCACTCCAACCACTGAATGTGTATCCCACATTTGGTGTTGCGCTGATGGAGACAACCTGCGCACTGTCGTACCAGTTACTGGCAGGAGTGACGGTGCCTCCTGTAGATGCATTCATCGTCAAGAAGAACTGCGTCTTAAAGTTTACGGTGTACGTTGAATCAGTACTGGGAACAATGATTGTATGAGATCGCGTGCCACCATCGCTCCAGCTCGTCCATATGTACCGAGAACTTGCGGTTTGAGCCTGTATGCTATCGGTAGAAAGTGTATGTGTTGATCCAGGCAGGAACGAGAATGTGCGTTCCACAGTATACGTTGTTCCGTCGACGCGGTACGATCTGCCAGGTGGGTTCGTGCGCACCGTGATGAGAACGTCATTGAGGTCAAAATTGGCAATTTCAGTGATTGGTCCGTTCATTGTAATTGTCCGGGGATTTGCAAATCCCGTGTATGAACCAGATCCTGTGCCGCTCCAGCCATCGAAGCTATAACCACTGCTTGGCGTTGCCGAAATCGTCACAGCTTGAGCACTATCATACCAGCTGCTGGGTGGACTGACAGTTCCACCAGCATTCGCAGTCATCGTCAAGAAGAATTGAGTCTTAAAGTTTGCTGTGTACGTCGTGTTCACCAGAGGTGAGACTGTGTGTTTGCGAGTTCCACCATCGCTCCAGCTTGTCCATGTATGACGAGTTCCAGTCGAAACATTTTGGAGGCTATCTGTTTCAATGGTATGAGTTGTTCCAGCAAGCCATGTGAATGTCACGGGACTTGTATACACTATGTTGTCAACAATAATCGTTTTTCCCGATGGGTTGGTTTGAACCGTAATTGATAACGAGTTTGGAGCAAAACTTGCACTGATTGTGTGATTAGTCGTAACGCTGTCAAACGTATAAGCTGTAACTGCACCAACAGAATTGCCATCAACAAGGACATCTGCAATATGGTAACCGGTGTTTGGTGTGATGGTAAATGTTTGATCGGCACCGTGATTAACTGAGATATCTCCCGATGGCACAATTGTTCCATTCGATCCCGCTGATGCAGTAATAGTATATGTTGTGAGCGTGAACTCATTACTGATAGCAGAAGTCAAACCAGAGTCTGAAGCGGTGAATCGTTTTGTTCCTGGTTGATTGATACTCAGATCGTCGAAAGTTGCAAGTCCGGAACTGTTGGTTGACCGAGTTGTAGTGCCACTGAGTGTGCCGGTACCTGAAGATAGTGTCATGATCACGGCTACACCAATCGAGGCAACATCGTTGCCAAAAGCATCTCGCAATTGGACTGTGACCGAAGGACTAATAATGGCGCCTGCAACTGTGTTTGTTGGCTGCTGAATGAATGCTAACTGTGAAGCATTTGCCGCTGAAATTATGAAAGCATTGCTCGTTGCAGAGGTCAATAAACCACTGGAGGCAGTCAGATTCTTTGAGCCCATCAAATTGATACTTAAATCATCGAATGTAGCAAGTCCGGTACTGTTTGTTGAACGAGTTGTTGTTCCGCTGAGTGTGCCTGTGTCTGAGGAAAGTGTCAACGTGATTTCCACACCCAATGCGGCAACATCATTGCCAAAAGCATCACGTAATTGGACTGTCACTGCAGGACTGATCGTAGTCCCGGCAACAGTATTCGTTGGCTGTTGCACGAAGGCTAACTGTGATGCAGTTCCGGCAGAGATAGTAAAAGCATTGCTCACCGCAGGAGTGAGGGAGCCGCTGGAAGCAGTGAGATTTTTTGATCCCGCTAAATTGATGCTCAAGTCGTTAAAGGATGCCAGCCCTGAGCTATTCGTAGTTCGCGTTGTTGTACCACTAAGAATTCCAGTGCCCGATGAAAGTGTCATGGTGATAGCAACTCCTGAGACGGCAACATCATTACCAAAGGTATCACGTACCTGCACAGTCACCGAGGGAGTGATTGCAGCACCAGCCTGTGTGTTTGTAGGTTGCTGAACGAATGCTAATTGTGTGGCTGAAGTCGACGAAATGGAAAAACTATTGCTGACTGCAGACGTTAACGATCCACTGGATGCTGTGAGTGTTTTTGATCCTGCAAGATCAATGCTGAGATTATCAAACGTTGCAAGGCCAGAACTGTTCGTTGGGTGCGATGTTGTGCCGCTAAGAGTTCCTGTGCCAGAAGAAAGTGTCATTGTAATTGCAACATCAGAACTATCAACATTATTGCCGAAAGCATCGCGGAGCTGAACTGTTACTGGCGGACTGATTGTGGAGCCTGCAGTGGTGTTGGTTGGCTGTTGGACGAATGCTAATTGTGTTGCGCTCCCTGCAGTGATGGAAAACGGATTGCTTAAGGCTGAGGTGAGTAAACCACTGGAAGCTGTTAGATTTTTGGAACCCGCCAAGTTAATACTGAGATCATTGAAAGCTGCCAACCCAGAACTGTTCGTTGACCGGGTTGTTGTTCCACTGAGTGTGCCTGTTCCTGAAGAGAGTGTCATAGTTATCGAGACACCTAAAGAAGCAACATCATTGCCAAAGCCGTCACGCAACTGCACAGTGATAGGTGGACTAATCGCTGCACCTGCTGTTGTGTTCGTTGGTTGCTGCACGAATGCTAACTGGGTTGCCACTCCTGCAGAAATTGTAAAAGCGTTGCTCACTGCAGGGGTTATTGAACCACTCGAGGCAGTGAGATTCTTTGATCCTGCCAGATTGATGCTCAGGTTATCAAAAGTTGCAAGACCAGAACTATTGGTCGTGCGGGTGGTTGTACCATACAGTGTGCCAGTGCCAGAAGAAAGTGTTAATGTGATTCCAACTCCAAGAGAAGAAACATTGTTTCCGAAAGCATCTCGTAATTGTACCGTGACTGGTGGGCTAATCGTGGTGCCGGCGACGGCATTTGTTGGTTGTTGAATGAAAACCACTTGTGTGGCATTGTTAGCAACAACGGTGAGTGAGAATGCTTTAGACGTGCTTGAGGATAGGACATCAGTAACTCGGGCTGTGAAGTTGCTCGTCCCGGCAAGCGTTGCTGTTCCACTGATTACCCCTGCTGAAGAAAGCGTCAATCCACTCGGAAGCGATCCTGAAGTAATTGACCAGTTATAGGGCGGATCTCCACCAGATGCCTTCAGCGTTTCTGCATACGCTACTCCCGCCGTAGCATTTGGAAGAGGTGAAGAACTCGTAATTGTCAATGGAGCAAGCTTTGGATTAGTGAGCAAATTGATGTGACTGGTAGAGTCTGTAATTTCTGTGTTGCTACCATCAACGTACGCAAAAACTTTAGTAAACGGATTGGTAGAATTCTTCCACACAATATTAGGTCTTTGGTTTGAAAAAGATACTGAGCTTGTAAGGCGAAACCTCCCAACACGTAATTTTGTATTTAATGGGATTATTGTGCCGTTTCCAGATCCGGGCGGTGTATTGGGGGCTATACGTAACTCATTCCCACTTATTGACAATCTAAGATTGGTAGGTTGTTGTAACTCATCTAATTCTGATGTACCGAGATTGATTGTAAACGACAGCGTCCCTGTTGATATTGCCGTGTTGAATGTGAAAATAGATTGGAGGGAAGCCAGTTCAAATATACCACCACCAGTTCGTTCTATAAAGATATTGAATTCATATATAGTCTCGCTTACAAGAATATCATTCTGTAGAGTGAGCTGGTAGGTGGGAATCTGCGCATTTACATTTTGTGAAAATGCCAATAGAACAATTGCCATCAGAGTGTATATACTAAGCTTCGGCATAGTTAACTCCATATCTCAAAAAGTCTCATATAGGTAAAAATTTGTGAATTTACTGAAAGTAATTTTTTGTTGCATCGAATCCTATATCAATTTGGAACATTAGTCCCTTTAAACACATTATTATCCGGATACACGAAATCCGATCCATCAATAAATCCGTCCATATTCAGATCTGAACGTCGGTACCCACTGAGAAAAACATCGTTATCTGGTCCTACAAAATCTGCAGCATCAATGAATCCATCGACAGAAAAATCTCCCGCATACATACCAAATGTTCCTCCATGTAAACTTTTTGCATCATTGCCAAAATATTTTGAAACTCCTGTTGTGAAATCATAGAGCGTCGTTGTATCGTTCACTACAATTGTATTTGCACTCATTATAGCAAGATGGTTACGATGCCAAATAACAATGTAATAGTTGCCAGCGGAAGCATTGAAGAATTCCACCGGACTCGTTCCATCCGTGTCGACGAGAAATCCATCACTGGTAATAAATGCTGCTCGTCGTGCAGCCGTTGTCGAGGAGGTAGTTCCACTGCGTAATTCGACAAGCACCCAGTCCGCAACATTGTTAGGAATCACTGTAACACTTTCAGTACCAGCGTAATTCCATGGTGGGGTATTGTAAGGTTGATTAAGTGGTATAAGCCCATCGTTATTCAATGTTGTATTCATTCCGCTGCCGTTGTAAGGACCTTGCAAAAGTAGTTTAACGTTGACAATCGGATTGTTCACCGTAAATGGTTGTACGTTAGATGTTCCACCTCCCGGTGATGGATTACTAACGGTAATCGGGAATGTCCCCTTAGTTGTGAGATCACTTTGAAGAATAGCAGCGATTAGTTGCGTGCTGCTGACGAAGGTTGTGGTTCTATTCGAGCCATTAAACTGAACAATGGAGCTGTCCACGAAATTTGTTCCGTTTACAGTTAACACAAATCCTGATTCACCCACAGTCTTACTCATTGGTGAAATACTCGTCATTGTTGGAACAGGATTATTAACTAAAAACGAATTGCTCGTTCCAGTTTCAGGTCCATCGGTGTTGGTTGCCGTGATCGTAAAGTTTCCTGCATTTGAAAAAATAACCATGTGTGAATCCAACGCACCATTGAGGAAATTTTCTGTTGTTCCTCCACCAGCAGAAAGTATCCCTGTAGACGTAATATTCACGGTGCCGGTAAAATCGGTAACTGTATTATTCATTGTATCCTTTGCCAGTACTGCAATGTACAACGGTATTCCCACGGACTGCGTGGAGATCTCCCCACCGATCACATCTTGAACAACAAAATGGTCAAGCTGTGCCATTGTGTAGTTCGAGTGTATCAATATCATAAGCAATAAATAGATGAATCTTCTGACCATACTCCACAAATTGTATATTCATCAACTGATTGAACTCGAAGCATTAAGTGTTGACTCAATCTTTTTTAGCAGCATCTCGACATTGTATGGCTTATGGATAAAATCGCAGGCACCGGAACGAATTGTGAGCACAACGGATTCCACTGATCCATATCCTGTGATGACAATAATCTTGGCGTTAGGATCGAGCTCACGAATTTCCCTCAGCACTTCGAGTCCACTCATGCTTGGCAGTCCAATATCGAGCAAGACAAGATCGGGCATCTGGTTCTTGAAGATGAATATCCCTTGTGGACCATCGGCCGTTGCATAGATTTGGTAGCCTTCAGATGCCAGGGTGCTGCTTAGCAGCTTCAGTTGCATTTCATCATCATCAATAATAAGTATCCTGTACATAATCGTTCACCCTTCTTTTATTGGTGTATGAAGATTGATTGACTTGTTGGTAGCGATAACATTTTCAATGTCAGTTGATGATTCACGGGTAGTCCGAATCCATTCCTGTGATCGAACATCCCGAACAATGTTCATGTACACTCCAAGCTTCCAGACAGCATAGCGTGGTATGTACAGGAAAGACCTGTATAACGAGCGATCTGCTTTTGCCGCACGCAGCCCAACAAACACATGAATCAAACCAAGAAAGATTATCAATGCCCATAGAATTGTAAAAGAACCCATTCCCGCAATACCAAAAAGCCACAAGAAGAGAGTCACTGTAAACATCAGACTGACAAACGAAAACAAATTTACCAATGGGGGAGTAACTAAATCTAAGAATGCATCAAAGGACTTCAGTGATAGATTTGTTATTGCGTTTCGAAGCAGTGGCAACGAGTATTTTTGAATAATGGGAAATCTTCCTTTCTCCCAACGCATCCGTTGACTTTGAGCGTGTCGGGCACTGCTTGGCATCGTGGCAAGAACCTGTGCTTCAGGAGCGAAATCTACTGTAAATCCGTTGAGTAGAAGCTGAAGACTGTATTCGAGATCCTCATTAAGGGAATATGTGTTCCAAGGGAATTTTTCAAATATCTCTCTTGCAAAACACATACCGTTACCGCGTAAACCGGTTGAACATCTCAGGGCTGAACGCCCCAATGGTCGAACGTAATTATACAAAGTGAATCCAAGTCGTATGACTTCTGAACTCCACACACCTGGTCGTGGTTCTACTAGATCGCTTGCTTGAATCACTGTTGATCCGTTTTCAAGATACCAATTCATGACCAACAAGAAATTTGCCGCTGCCACACTATCGGCATCGATGACGACAAATGCATCGTAACTTGGCTGGTGTGACATAAGAATATCAAAGCACCAGCGGAGTGCATGTCCTTTACCGCGCAAGTTGCTGTTTGTTCGTTCATACACGATTGCACCGTGTTCCCTGGCTACTTCGGCAGTTCTATCAGTACAATTATCAGCGATGACGACAACATCAAAGTGTTTTCGTGGATAATTGACCGCAATAAGATTCTTGAGTGTCTTCTCGATCGTGAGTTCTTCATTGTGTGCAGGTACAACTATCGCAAAGCGATGTAGCCTCGAAGCACTCAATTCTTTCCTGTTGTGTCTGAAGAATGCAAGGATACTCAGCAGAGCAAGATAGAGGAAGAACAATCCAACTATTCCAAGAAGAAGAATTTCAATTGCAACAATAATCAAGATGAGCACCTTTCTATTTGATACTTCTTTGGATTCGTATATACCGAAACGGATTCTTTCGATTCCTGATCAAGGTAATGTTGAGCAACTTCACACATCTTTTCATAGAATTCATCACCAAAATACCAACGTATATGCTTGCTAAAGTAGACATACGAAAGAGGCTTTGTATATCCGGAATTCTGGAAATAACAATCGCTTGCAAATCGGTTCGATTTTGAAAAAAGTCCAAGTCGATGCAGTCTTCGTAAAAGTCCATTCTTTAATTCATAAGCGAGTCTTCGCACGACGGAGCGTTGTAATGATCTCGTTGGACCATAGATATCGACGATGTGCCACGTTTGAGGCATCCGTAACGTGAGAAGTGTTTTGCCATCGTGCAAGATTCCTTTATATGGTATAATTGCTATCGGATACATAATGCATTCGAAGGGCCAATACTCAAATGGATCGCGCTGTGTTTCCAGTGCCCAGGAATAGATCGAACAGAGATACTGATCCCCACTTTTGTACAGAAAACAACATCCTTTTCTGCGGCTATCAATTTTTACAATGTTTGTGTAGTTGATATTCCATGTATTCGAAAAGTGCCATCCGACCTGAGGACGCCGTTCTGGAGGAATGTATCTCTCAGCAATCTCCGGTAAATGTTGCTGCAGTTTTTCTGCTGTTTCTTTTGGCATACTTGTACCGAACGTGCAGCATTTGCCACATTTGTCGCATCCACTTCGTGTCTTGAAAAAAGCTTCAACGTCAATAAGAACGCCATCTATTTCTACCATAGGATGACGAAGTACATATCGATCCATGTCTGTGCCCCACACTTCTGCTCGCAATCTTCGTTTCATGTCGTACATCGTTCGACTTCCTTCATTTCCTTAACGCCAATCTTCCATAATGTTTTATCGATCATATTCGATAGGAATCGAATGATTCGATACAACGATGAGCGGATATAAATAGTGTACAACAGTTTTGCATACAGTGTGTTATTAAAGAGATATACTTCACAGTGAGGCTCCAGATGCGTTGCCCATTTCAGCTTGTAGGGAAGATCGCCCCATAGTAAGTTAATTTTCCTGATGCCGCTTTGGAAAAAGTATTCGATTTCTCTCAGCATCAAAAGATTGCCGACAGAGAACCGTTGATAGCTTCTATCGTAGCTCCCTTTGAGTATATCGACGTTTCCACAATATTCAATACCAAGGTCGTATGCTACATTTTTTCCATTCATGGCAAGCATCCACAGTTGTAACCATCCCCGTTTGTGCGCCTCTTCTAGGAAACGAAAGTAGAATCGACGGTATCGTTCGTTGTCGATGCTTGTTCCATGAGTAGCTTTCCAGCTACGTTGTTCAATGTCTATTATATGCTGAATGATTGTCTTAATGTCTACTTGTGCATTAACATTGTTGACTGTCCTCGTTCCATGATGTTCAAGCTTGTTAGCCTGGTAACGGAGATTTTTTCGGAAGCTGTGAGATCGGCTCCGATAATATTCTTCCCATGATAGTGTTGCATGAATGCATGCATTGGAGAACACTTTCCTTTGAGAAAATAGAAAGCCATGCCGTAAAGACTCCTTTCGCAAAGCCTCAAGAGAGGGTGCATTCTCGGGAATAGGATGCAGTCGAAGATAATCCCATCGGTGATTGATAGATTTCAGATGTGTTACGATGGCACTGAGTACTTCGATGTGTCGATTAGGAATAATAACATCCAAGGTGCCAGAGCAATTCACCGGGGAGTACGCATACCTCATCATTGATAAAAATTCAATTTTCCGCATGTGCATACCAAGATAGTATTTCTCGATTTGCATAAATGGAGCAATACCAATGACGTCAGAGCCATCAGTAACAACCAGCACCATGAGTTTCTTGTTTGGATTTTGATGGCAATTCCACCATGTGGTCAACCATTCATACGTTAAGTATACCACTGGTCGCTCGCACTCTTCAAGCAAGCGGTTCCAGTGTGGTTCGAGTTTCTTGAGAGCCGACATATCGGTTATTTCCTGAACCTCGAGAATGCGTGTTCCCATCGGAGACTTAGTGTTATTCGTGTCAGCCAAGTGCCCCAAAGGTTCTGGTGTAGCCGTCTTCTGTATAACTTCCATGACCTTACTGCTCATGATGATTGGAACGGTTTTTGACAGCTTTCGACAACATTCTGCTGCTTCTGAGTATGGTATTTTCCCAGAGTGTCTCGAACACAAAACGATACAAGGACTGCATGCAAAGCAAGAGATATACTTTAGTTAGTGGTAATCCCTTCTTCGCGATAATTGCTTTAGAAAATGCTGTCTGCTTACCGCCAAGCTGAAATTTGTACTGCTCGCTTCCACCCTGGAAGTCAAAGATCATATAGTTCTCTTCGATTGCCTTTTTAATAACCAGGCTCAACAATACCTTGCCCGGACTTTGATTAACCAACGGATGTTTGCGATCTAGACCACTGAGGTAAAAGTGACATTGACCATTTGAATAGAACATGCTCACTCCAGCGAAACGGACGTTGTCTTTCTTGAGGAAATACAATCGTGCCATATTTTTTTCGATCATCAACGAGATAATGTTTCGTTGAAATTTTTCAAAACGGCTTGACGAACCGAAATATCCCCTCATACCGCGTTGTGTCCAGCTTGCGGTATGAAGCCGTACGAAGTCATCAAAATCCCCTTCAGTGTATTCTGAGTTCTGAAGAGTTTCAAGTTCAACGCTGTTCTTGAAGAGTGATCGTGATCGTCGAGCGAGCATTTTTTGCTCGTTTGGTGAAAGTGAATTAATATATTCTTCCCATGAGTGAGGTAATTCCATCATCACTCGATCGATGCAGTGCGGTGTATAGCTGACGTACAAATCATCCGATTGTAATTCTTGAATTACCCGTTGCATGAAGTCTGAATTTTGAGGAAATCGGAAGAAGGATATGAGATCACAGTGTTTCTTATCAATTTCGTCACGAAAGAATGCAACCGATGCTTGTAGTGCTTCCTTCTTGAAGTCTGGATGTATGAGGGGACAATACTCACCGTAAGTTTCATAAACTCCAAGAAAACGAAGTCGTTTAATCTTTACCATTCCAAGGTTAATAGTTTCCAGAAACATCGGAAGGATGCCTATGAGAATGTTTTCATGCCTAAGTGTTACTACGCGGAGTTGATACGATGGCAGACTATAGATATTCCACCAAACAACTATCCATTGAAATGTTAGAAAAATAGAACCCGCAGCCTGTCTATGTAACATGTCCCACGACAGTTCAAGAGAATAAAGCTCTTCTATTGTATTTATGATGCGAATTTCCATGACCATTACTGTCTTTAATTCTTTCGTCGACAAAAAATAATATCGTTCCACCAGCGCTGTCGAATGGATTTGACCGAAACAACGCAATCCATATCTTCTAACGTGTGAACGAAGTGTCTGGTGTGGTTGATTTCCGTCGGTTTATCAATAGGATGATTGAAGACAACGGAACCACCGGTGTGAAGGAGTGAGAACAGTATCTCTACGTGCTCACGTATTCTATTGATCGTGTCCGATGCCATTTGATAGAAGATATCATCAATAATCAGATCGAATTTATTATTATTGGTTTGAAGCTGTTTCAATGTTACCGACGCATCACCAAGTATTATTTCTAATCCCGGTACATTAGCGAGTGAAAAAAAGCTCTTTGCGATCTCAAGTATTTCAGGATCTCTCTCCAGAGCAACCATAGATGATGGGTGAAGGTCTTGATGCAATAAGTGAAGCACTGTTCCACCGCCCAAGCCTAAGAGGAGAACTTTTGGATGTCGAACAAGAGCAAACGGTGTACGATAAAATTGACCCCAGCATTCGCGTCGCACTTCATTCCATTTTCCGTTTGTAAAACTGAGTGAATGCGTGTCTCCGTTGATCACAAGTTGACGCTCACTTCCATAATCTATCACTTTCACATCGCCCGATATCGGAGTGTGTGATTGGAAAATAATTGTTGAAGAATATTTCCTTCGTCTCCATCTCGAGATCACATTATTGGGTTTATACGAGCGAATCACCGGTAGTATTTTTTCTGAATAATATTTCATGTTTTTTTACGAACAAGATTTCAGATTGAATGACCTATTAATCATCTGAATGTTGTCAAGTTACTTTCTCATAAACTTCCGTTACGTTGAATGCCCTTGATGGGGTTTTCTTTCGAATCACTTCTTCGACAATCGCTCGGACACTATACACAAATTGTTCAAATGTATGGCGTTCCTCAAGCACTTTCCGTGCCTGTTTTCCCATCCGTTCTGCTTCTTCTGGGTTATTCCAAAGTCTCTGGATGACTTCCCGTAGAGCAAAATGGTCACCTTGAGGGACATAGATTCCGGTTTCACCTTCTTTGATGACGTCAATCTGTCCCTTTGTTTTTGAACAAATCACCGCTTTTCCCATAGCCATCGCTTCGAGGATACACGTTAACCCGTTATCTGTTTCTGACTGAAGTAACGGCACGACAACAAAGCGGGAACGAGCATAAAGTTCACGCAGATCCTTATAACTTTTTGGTTCTGCTGTAACATTGGGCGGTAGTTGTCCAATCTTTTCAATTGCCGTTATTGTAGAGTATGTTTTCCCTCGTGGTTTTGCCGCTGCGATGTGGCATCTGATGTCAAGTCCACGCATTGCTTCGATTAATGTTGGATAATCCCGCATTTCAGCTCCGACTGAGCAGATTATATCGGTTTCACGTTGCATCGGTCTCCAGAATTGTTGATCGGCGAACTTACGGACGAAAGCAATCTTCGATGACGGTATGCCTAACACGTTGATCGCGTAATCTCGCTGTACTGTTGACCACATGAAGATCTTAGTGATATGAGATTGAACAAACTTCACCATCATTGCTTTTTTTCGTTTCGATATCCAGCTACTCAACATGAGATGAGGAGTCTTGGAGCCAGTGATTTTAAGGATCAGCGCAAATGGCAGCCCTAATCGTTCTGCCCATGTAATCACTGCATCGTAGCGTTTGCGGATCAGATACGCTTCGATTACTTGTGCGAGAACCATCGGAAGAAATCTGTACAGCGCGCGCCGTACTCTCGGCACGTTCTGCATAAATTTTTCGTCCAGCATATCGGATTCTAAAATTCTTTCATAGAGTGAAACACGTGGATATTCGTCTGAGCGTTCCATCAGTGTTAATTCAGCCCGATCCGGTCGTCCCAATCCTGCTGAAACTATGGTTAAGATTTTCATGCGTTTTCTAATTTTTTATTAATACCGGTGTATCTATTTCTGAATTTGACGAGACGAGGTTTGAATTCTTATCAGAGTCCGCCAGCGTCTCGTGGTATTTTTTTGCCCTGCCATCTTTTCGCTTGAGCAGTTCTCCATCTACTGTCCGCTCGTATTCTGGTTTGACTCCAAACATGCGGAGGAAATTTCGTACGATGAACGATATCGTAGAGAAACAAAATGGCATTTTATCATAGCGATCAAAAACACGGTACTGTTTTTTCCTTAAGATTGACTTCAGATACGTTCTTACTGTCCACTCACCTGTTTGCCGATATCCATTCAAAAAGGAACGAAGATCTTCTTTACAGTAAATCAACGAAGAGTTCACATTATATGAGTACTGTTCCGTTACATTTTCCCCGCGCTGAGAGTGAAAAGCTATGACTGGTAAATTTATCCCGGCATAAGCGCCCAATACCTCCCACATGTTATACCGTGGGTTAATTTCAAGTATGTTAAATACCTGAGATCGTTTATTCCATTTATAGTCGATTTTTACAATACCACGGAATCCCACTCGTTGTAAATACTCAATACTTGATTTTGCAAGTGAAGGATTGTCTACAGTTTCAATATATGCACTTCGTCCTGTATGAATCGGATATGTTCTGATCTTATGACCGAGGAAATAACCTAAGCAATGTGATCGATCATTGAAATATCCATGAAAGCTAAAAATACATTCATCCCGTCCATCAATGTGTTCCTGTACAACGAAGCCGGAAGGTGAATGAGGAAGTTTTTCACAGAATTCCAATAGCTTATTCTTTGAATCAAAACGGCGAAGAGACTCTTTGTAACCACCAAAATATTCACGTTGATTCCTGCTTTTCCAGTTCCAATCCTGATGATATGCCGGCTTCACAATACAAGGGAAAACCACAGTATCTATCTCAGAACGCAGCTGTTCAGTCGTGCGGAATGCTTTTGATACAGGAATAGGGAGATGATATTTTTCCGCAAAACCACTGAATAATACTTTGTTAAAGATAGGCTCCATAATCTCGTCCGGTGGTAAGAGAAAACGATAAAACTGCAAGAGTCGACTGTGATATTGCCAGACAAATCGAAGCTCAGCATCATCGGTATAGAACAGAATAGGTTTTTCTTCTTGTTGTAAAGCGTATTCTAACAGTTTTGACAGAATCTCTTCTTCATTTTCAGGTTGTAGTACAGGTATAATTAGTTTCTCAGAACAGTAGCGTGAATAATACGCCATCTCATGTTTTGTATTAATAGATGCAACGGTAGAATATATCCCTTTCATGCCAAGGCACCGCACAATATCGTAGACGCTGGGGCTCCAACCTGTTCCTATAACGACACTTCTGGTTTTTATGTTATTCAATGGTTTCATAAATTATATCACGAGTTTTCACAGTGTTCGAAATATTCAGCTTATCACAATGCATGTTCAGTCATGTACTGCTGAGAACCTCTAAGTTTATCTCGCGTGTAAAGTTTGTTAGGTTGGCAGAAAATCAGTTTACTTGACCAGCGCTGTAGTACTTGGATTGTTTTTACATTAAAACCTGAATTGACAAGTGTACTGATAAACTGTCTGGTTCGTTCTTCGGCTTTCCGCCCATCTATTGCCCGATGAAAAACTATAGATCCATTAGAAGTCAGAAGCGCTGCACATCTATCAGCTAATAAGAGTTCTTGGTTAACATTGATCCATGTTGGATGATAGAAGATATTGTCAATAATAAGGTCAAATTTTTCGTTGAGTGAGTTGAGTTTCACAAGTTCTTCTGAAGCAGAGTGAGTAAGGAAGCGAACGTTCTTCAAATCTTCTCTCAAGAAATATTTTTTGACAATAGCAATGATCTCTGGGTCTTGTTCAATGACTGTGATTGCGCTGGGATGAAGGTCTTGTTCAACAAGTGTAACTATCATACCAGCTTTTAAGCCACACAGAAGAACATTAGGATTTGTAGGCACTCCAAATGGTGAACGATAAATCTTACCCCTGTATCCGCGTCGAAGTTCACCCAACATGTCGTGCTTAACTGAAAAGCCTTGAATAGTTCCATTGATAATAAGCTGACGCTCTTTTCCACGATCGACAACTTCAATTTTTCCTGACAAAGTTGAGTGCACTGAAGCAATAATATGGGGTTTATTAAATGATCGTCTCAAACCCCAAATTATTTTATTAAGTCTCATCTTGCGTAGAATAGCTTGTGCTTCCAATACCAATAGTTTTAGTCTCATTATTGTTGCAGATTTTTTCACAAAATCATCCTATTGTTGTACTCGAATGAAATGACTTTTCAGCCGTAACTCTCTTCAACCATATTTCTCTCCAAAGAAAAAGATTTTCTCTGGGGCAGCCTCGATGACAGCTCCCATCGCAGATAACTCCGTCGAGGATCACAGTGTTGTCGATCGGTTGCATTTTCCCTGTCATTTCCAGAATAATGTTGTTAATATGTTTTAACACTCGATATTGCTTGCCACAATATTTGAGCATTTCTGCTGAAAATTCTAAGCCACGGTTTGCTCCCTTGGTATTGAGAGTTGCTTGAATTTCCAGAGGAGACTTTATTTCTACCAAATCTCCCGGCTGAAGATTCAAACATTCCGCCGGCGTTTTCTTACGCTCACCGAGCAGCATGGCAAACTCTCTTGCCCCTCGAGCCCTCTGAATCTTGTTGTAAAGCAGGACGAGCAAGCCGCGGACGATCTGGAACAAATGCAGTTGACCAGAGCGCAGATCTCGCACGTATTGCCTGATATCCCACCAAGGCAGAGGCGTGGTTGCATTTACAAGCTCAGTTGATTGACAAAAAAAAATTCCATCGGTCTTGTTTGGATCATTTGTTGGAAAAGTACCAGTGTTGACGGTGTCTGTCTGAACATTGATATCCTGTCTCATTCCATTTCGCATGCGCACGAGCCATGCTTCTTTCCAGAACATAAGACATGCCCTTTGACATCCAGCATGATGTTCGCCATCGCATCGAAGACCTTCCAAAAAAACCGTATTTTCAATCCGTCTCATGCCATATCCCTCTACACAAGTTTTGTCGGCACATTTCAACACTCTGAATGTTTTTCCACAGTACTTTCGCATCTCTGGCATGAATGGGAGTCCTTCGAAAGTTCCCTTGCTATCGAGCGTTTCAAGAATTTCAGATTCACTACGAACCTTTACAGTTTCACCGAGCCTCAGATGCAAAGCGTAATCTTGACTGTGGTTTCGCATCATGTCGCAAGCTCTTTTTGTGTTTTCTGAAATGGAGAATGTCGAAAGACATAGCCCTTCACCAAGCTATAAAGTTCACGCATCTTACCTGCTGCGTAACAGACTGTATTCCAGAATGACGGTTGTTGGGTTATTCTGAATCTTCTGTAGGCATACACTTCTCGTTGCACGCGCTGTCTGCTTTTTAAAAGCAGTTCAAAAATAAGAAAAAGAGTGAACCGTGTTTTACCGCTCAAAGTGGCTGGAGATCCTCTCAAAAGCCACTCAGTGGTCGCTGTTGTTTTGCCTCCATCATACTTATAAGCCTCGTCTCCACGGAGAAAATCGTAGAGTTTCATTCCTTCAACACGACCTTCATCCATCACAATCGCGCGAAGAAGAAAACCGGGACTGCATTTCATAACATCCTCTGAACCTTGGGCATTGCATTGGTACATGTAGATGTGGTTCCTGTAATTGAAGGTATAGGAGACAGCTACCCGTTGATCGTTTGCCGTTAAGAACAAAAGTCGTAACCAACCCCGCCGCGCAAATTTTTTAGAGAATTCTACATGGAACGCGCGATGGTGAGGATCGTCAAATGCACTTGCATAGCCCAAACTTCTCCACCGTTCTCCATGAAGACGAGCAAATGCTTCAACCCCAGCTTCGATGTCATCGGTTTCATCCTGATAACGCACTATGCTAGTGTTAAATTTCTCCTGCAATTTTTTCCATTTACGCCTAAAGTGATAACTGGTCGATATACCTTTCTCATCATTTTCTTGCTTTGATATAGCTACCTGCGTACAGACATTGCCTCGATACGCGACAACATTAATTCCATGTTTTTTCAGGAGATCCGGCAATAACTTATAAACGGTGGAGAACTCATTAACACCCTCGATATCGAAAACATCCCAGCTCTTTTCGTTTGAATGGATGTACTCCGTAAATGTTGTGAGGACAATTTCTTTATATCCCTTTGTGATGATGATATCGATATAATCTGATAACCCGCAACCAATGAATTGGAGTTGAGTTACTATCCTGAAACCAAGCAATTTGAAGTGTCGTTTGAACATTGGAGCGACACCAATGGGCAGATCATCATCAAGGAATAGCACAATGTGTAATTGGTCATCAGGTTTTTTGAAATACTTCCACCATGAATTGAGCCACTCAAACGTCTGAAAGATTGTGACGTCTGATTGCTCCAGAAGCTCGTTCCACTGAGCCTCCAGTGCATCAAACTCTGTGTCAGTTGAAATCACGCGGAGTTCACATTTCTTTTCTTCAGAGTGCTTAACCGCCATGTTGTCTGGCATCGTTATACCAGTTTGTTCACTTGTCTGTATCATTTCAATTGATCCTGTCGAGTAAGTTCTGAGCTTTTTAACAGGATATGTAATTTTCTTGCAACTCTGTTTCGTAGCTCTATTGCTTTCTTTTGCCAATGATAGAACGAGAACGTGATCATGAGGAGGTATAACAGCTTGGCATATATGTTCTTATGATAAATGAAAATCTCGTCGTGTGGTTCAAGTCGTACATTCCATCGCTTCTTGGTCTCGAAATCTCCCCACAAGAGATTAATCTTTTGTGCACCATTTTGGAAAAAGTGTTCAAATTCTTTTAATGTTAATAGGTGACCCGGGCTGTATTTGCGGTATGCTACATCATAACTACTTTTCAAGGTTTCTAACGTTCCTTTATATCCCGCAGTCACATCGTACGCAATATATTTCTCATCAAATTTCATCATCCATATTGAGATCCGTTCTTTTTTGCTCGCTTCTTCAACGAAGATTTTATAGAAGTCTCCAAACGCTGCTGAATTTATACTAACGCCAGCGTTCCATTTCCAACTGCGTTTTTCAATATCGAGTATTGTGGAAAAGGCTTCTTTCATTTCTTCATATGATTGCACGCATCGGTACGTGATAGCAATGTTCTGTTGAAGTTTCTGTTCATTATTGACCAATCTCTTTCGAAAGTTCTTTGAAAGACTTAAAAAGTAGTCTTTCCAGCTTTTGTCAACATCGATGACTGAGTTCATCGATACAGGATACTTGATATACTCAAAGTCGTGTTTAAGTGCTTCTTGTGCAAGAAGTTTGATCGTCTGGGAATTTTCGGGAACAGGATTCAATCGGATGAAATGCCAGCGATAGCGATTCAGATGCGACATGATTGTCTCAATGACCTGTTCATACCGATCTCTGATGATAAAGTCAAGTGAGGCGGCACAGTTTGTCGGTGAGTCAGCATATTTCATCATGGAAATGAATTCAATCTTCTTCACGGGCGCACCCAAAAATCTCTCTTTGACAAGCATGAACGGTGCAATTCCGATAATTTCGTTTCCCTCTCGAACAACCAAGACAAAAAGCTGCTTACCATTCTTTCCCAGGCATTTCCACCATGATACCATCCATTCATGTGTCAAGTAGAGAAGCGGAAGTTTGCTTTTGTCTAATGTCTCATTCCATTCTTTCTCTAAACTCTTCAGTTGTTCAAAATCCCGAATTTCTTGGACATGAAGTGAAGATGACTTCACCATGGCGCCTTTGGCTGCCATCTCTTCAGATATTTCTAAGTCACCAGTTTGACTATGTACGGTTCTTTCTTTCATTTTCTACATATCGTTTGCAGCGCTTATCGTGATATCATGACAAGTTTTAAATGTCTTGCGCTCTCTTTCGAGAAGAAGGCGAACCAACTCATAATGCCAAAGAGTTTTAAGCCATCTTCCACTAAAAATTGTGCTGGTATTAATACGAGATTGCGATCCGTCAACATATCGGTCAGTAACGACAGTCCAAAAAATCCCAGTGCTAACAGAAAGATGAGTGCATTCTCCGTTTGGAGAATTGTAGCTCTAAAAGTTACGAGATATAATGCTACCACTGTTCCATAGATTGCATACACGAGGTACTCATGAATATGCAAGTACTCAGGGTAGACTACGTCGTGAAGATTGAAGAAATCGTCCAGCAACAGAAAAATTGTTATGATCCCGGAAACGAACAGGAATTGTGAAAATCGGTGCTCCACGGGATGTTTCCTCATGACTACAGATGTAAACAAACAGATTGCGGCTGCCGAGCACCAGAATAGTATTCCAATGTTAGAAACGAGACCGAGATAAAATGGGAACTTCAAAAGATTGACCGGGTCGCGCATCAATTCGCCAATAGGAACGTTTGCAAACACCCTGAGCAGAACGACGCCGCACAACAATGCTATGGTGGGTACATAGACAGTTAAGAACACAGAAGGTAGCGCTGCTAATCGATTCTTCAAGTGAAATACCCGTTTTGTCCTTGATCCGCCGTCTCCTTTATCATGTCCTAGAGTATCCACGAGTACATTTTTCTCTATGGATTTTAAATGTGGCATAACTCGTCCTTCTTAGTAAAAGTTCTCCAAACGTTTATTTACATTGTAACTCATCAATACACCATAGACAGTTAATCTAATGCTGGTATCAAATCGACTACGCCACGAGCGGCAAGGCGACGTATTTTGTTCAAACATTCTGTTTGATTCAATGATCCGTTCATCTGGGAAATAACCGCACGGACATTTCGCTTTCCATCCATTGCTTTCAACGCTGCAAATTCTTGCATGTCGATAGTAAAGTGACTTTCACCCCATAGAACTACACCGAGGACTTCATCCCATTGACGTGTGTACTGACGGTGAACATAATCGACCCGCCTGCCTACCATGGGAGTAAGATTCAAGAGAACGTCGTCGCTCATGGTTAGTGCTTCAAGAGTTCGTTTGCGAGTCACCGCTGTCGTTGGATCTTCTCCGATTGGATCACAGTTAAATGAATTGAATTTGAGATAAAGATTCATTGTGTTTGCCGGATTGGATCGGAGATGCCAAACAGCGCTGCCTCGAAACACAAGAACATCGCGAGGAGAATCGGTGTACTCTACTTTACGCGCTGTTGTAAGATACTCTTCAGGAAGCTGATCCGGTGAGAAACTCGCTCGCAAACCGGCTGCAGAGTTGAACGGATTGACCTCGATGTGGTCATAAGGATACAAAATCAGTTTAGAGCCTTTTGGGACATGAATAGAAAGACCAACTGAGATCTCGGAAGCATACCGATCTTTATGGGCAAGTGGATTCGGGTTTGCGTCTGGCTCGTACGATTTGATATGGCGCTCAGAAAGAACGAGTCGCTTCGAATCAATGCCTGTGACACCACTAACCATTTCAAAAAGCTGATTCAGCGCATTGTTATTTTCTGGAAATTCAAACAGGGATTGTTGTTTGTTCCCAAGGGCGAAATCTTTGAGAACCTTTGATTGTTGGTAATTTTCTGCTTGCTTGACCATGTATTGATGAAATTCTTCTGTCACGCCTTTCGGAATGAAAACAAATCCTTTCTCCGCAAACTCTTTAGCGTAACTTGCTGGATTAAAGGTGAATATTTTTTTCATCGTACTCTCCTTTTCAGTCATTTGTGATGATTACATGATTTTTTCAAAAAACTTGTATTCTTGTTGTGCCTAACAACCGTCTCTCATGCATAGCTTAGCAATGATTATTGGATTGAGCTTTCCATGGTGTTTCGAGACCGAGACGTTGCGCAAGGTTTTCTAAATCAAGCGCTGTCTGTTGTGGTAAAGGGATTCCGCTCCGTGAATATTCTTCGGCATAACGGGCTCGTATCTGTCCAGGGAATCGTATTTCGTCAACATTCTCCTGTTTCGGCGTTGATGAGATCCAATCTAACAATTGATCCACTCGAGAAAGAAACACGTTGAGAGGAAGTAGTCTTTCAATATGTATTGCTATGAAGACATGTCCTGTGTTCACCGGCTTATCCCACGTATTATAAATCGAGCCGACCTCGCGCCCTAACGCAGCACCGGTTAAGACTCCAGACAATATTTCTACCATCAGTCCTAATGCGAAACCCTTCGATCCACCCGGGAGCAAACATCCATTCCCAGCGGCAATTGGGTCTCTCGTCGGATTACCGTTTGCATCCAGTGCTACACCTTCAGGTAAGAGGTTGCCATTGTTTCCAGCGTCGCGCGCAGAAGAACCTGCTATCGCACTCGTTGAGAGATCAATGAGTATTGGTACACCGGACGATGTCGGACTGCCAAATGCAAGGGGATTAGTTCCCAGTACTGGTCGTGTTCCCCCGTACGGCGCAACTTTGGCGACAGCATTTGTACACGTAAACCCGATGCAATCAGCAGCAGAGGCTAATGCGCAATAGTAGCTCGCTGAACCATAGAGATTGCTGTGTTTCACTGTGACAAGACCAATTCCATTTCCTTTTGCTAATTCAACTGCCTTTGTCATTGCAATCCGACCTGCAACATGACCAAATCCGTGACCTGCATCTAAGAGATAGATAGCAGGTGCTAGTGCTTTCCAGTTCATTGCTGCAGGTGAAAAAATCAAACCGCGTTGCAATCGTTTAATGAAAATTGGCAAACGGGCGACACCTTGTGCGTGTCGACCTCTTAAGTCAGACCAGACAAGTGCTTCAGCCACAATCTGAGCATCGGCTGTCGCAGCAGCGCTTGCCATAAGGATATCAAAGACAAATTTTTGTAAACCTTGTTTTGAAACTGAGACGGTGTTTACTATGGAATTTTCAATCAACATTCACTCACTTACTCAAAATTGGTTTTAAGTCATGACGGGTATGTCCTCTGCGAAACAAGTTCACGCCTAACTTTCTAAACTGCTTTTTGACGAAAGGATAGAAACGAACTAAGGTTGGCAAAGGATCATGCCATGCAAAGTGTAAGAAACAAAACTTGTGCCTGAGACTCCGCAGCCATTGAAACCACGAAAGTTCTCCTCGACGATGCAATTCCCGAAATGCGAGGAAATCAACAACTGGCAGAACTGTATATAACTCTTTGCGATAGCCATTCAAAGGCGGCGGTGGTTGCTTCGTTGCTCGTTGATAAAGTAGCAATGGTAAATCAAGTCCTGATTGTCTGATTAATTCAGTCACTAACGTCAATCGAGAATTGCATTCGATGAGCTTCAGTTTGGCATCTCGTGCATCGAGCTTAAATTCAACATTACCGAGTCCGCGGTAGCCGATCTTTTGAAAGAATTCTAATCCAAGTTTAGCGACTTCCGGATTCCAATCAGTGCAATGGTATGTCCCATTGCCAAATCCCACAGGATATTGCCGAAGCTTCCGCTTTGTGAAGTGGAATAATGGCTTGCCATCTTCGTCGAGGTATGTATAATAGCTGCAATAGGCATCTTCTTTTCCAGGGATAATCTCATTAATGATGACCTCGAGATTGTATCGTTTGACATTGTTAATAATCTCTAGCATTTCAGTATGGTTATGAGCGACGAATAATTTCTTCCCAGGGAAGTGTTCCATAAACTTGTATGAGTGTCGTGGCTTGACTGCACATGGATATGGGATCTCATCCATGATACGGGTAATATCGTCTGCGGAATGAGCACTCCACATTTTCGGTGTAAGAATTCCGATCTTGCCTGCTAATTCATACGTTTTCGCTTTATCCAACATTGAGCTCAGAACATTCGGGTCAGTTTCTGTTACTATGTAGTTCTTCTTAAGTTCTTCATAGTGTCTACCGATTATTTCAAGTCCATGATCTGAACCCGGTATGAGCACAGCACCTTGAAGTGTTTTTACTCCTTCTTCCATCAGCCATCGGTACCACACTGTTGGGCGGCTTATGCCTGACCCGTCACGATCTTTCAACGGAATCCATTTACAATACCGTGAATGACGAGCATAGCTTGCAGGCTCGTCGAGTGCATAGACCTCTATGCCACGCCGACCAAGGCTGCGCGCTGCAGCTAATGCAATCGTATCTCCGCCAAGGATAATGGCAGGTGCTCGATCAGTATTTGTGTGAGGTTTCATGATGATAATGTTCAAGATCTTCATTCAGTAAATGCGCTGACGTATTATTGACACCTAAAAGGTGACGTAAAATAGGCACTGCAACAGGAACACGATGTTCTGGATTACAGGTTTGATAATGGAAATGCAACCCAGGCACTGAATTCACTTCATTAATGACACCGCCGCTTTGTGCTAATGAGACAGTCGGATCTTTTGTGATGATATCAATACCTGCGAGTTGGACCCCCAAAACCGATGCAGCACGTTGACCTTCTTGAATGAGAGCATCGACAAGGAGATTCCGTACGGATTCGTTCTCTTTTGAAGAGTTTTGATTTGTTGCCGTTTTTATTTGAACTTCAACTCCAGCTTCGGGTACATCGTTCAATGATGTTCCGTTGTTACGCAGCGTAAGGATGCAGTCTTGATCGATAGTGAGCCGTGTGAGGGTATCAATACCCATCATCGTTGCGCGCCGTGTATTCTCCGCTTCAATCAACTGTGCAATCGTTGATTTCCCGTCGCCAACAACACGAGGTGCTCGTCGACGAACTGCATCAATGAATTCTCCATTAAGATATAAAAGGCGATATGATTCTCCCGGAATATGCTCTTCGATGAGTAAGTTTTTACTGAAGAGTGATGCATATATAACAGCTTGTCTGAGATCTCGCCCCGTTCTAATATTCGTAGTCACACCAAATCCTCCTGCAGATCCTTCTGCGGGCTTTATGACACACGGTCTCTTGGCTTTATCAAGAAACGATTTTGCTGAATTAATGTCGTCATAGAGGAATACAGCAAAATCAGGAACAGGCAGACCAGCGTCACGCAATAATGTATGCACTAGTGGTTTGTTTCTTGTAAGTTCGACAGTTACAGGATGATCGATCATGACAAGGTGATGCTTCATGCGAGTCATGCGAGAATTGAGCTTGATATCACAGAACCCATCTGGTAGCTTGATAAGTTCAGCCGATAATTCCTCAGCAGCATAGCGCCAGATGGAGTCGTAGCATTTTTCAAATGCCTTGTCATCGAGATATGCTGGATTGAGTAATCTCTTCCAGACGTTCTTTAAATACATCGGCATTCGTAACACATCTATCTGGAGTCTTTTCCAGCGTATGTTATGTGTGATCTTCATAGTTGAGTAGTGTAGATGAATTCGTGGTCTTGGATGATTTCACATTGACCTTCAGTAAGAATCGTATCAACCCATTCGTTTGAAAATTCTCCACGTTTCACTGCAGCGAGATATTCTGCTTCGGCTCCTCTTCGGTCTCGCAATCGTTGTAACAGAGCGCTGGCTATTTCCTGTGGGACAACAACGACACCATTCATATCGCCAACAATGATATCGCCTGGATGAACGACAATTCCCCCGCACTGTATTGGAAAATTGACTTCACCAGGTCCTCGATGCAGAGGTCCAATCGGAGTTATACCGCGTGCATACACCGGGAAATGGAGCTCAAGGATGCCTGGAATATCTCGGACGTATCCATCCACAACAAAACCTCCGATTTGACGATGCCGAGCCTTCGTACAGACAAGATCGCCCATCACTGCATTCATGGATGATCCACCCGCATCGACGACGATAATGTCATTTGGTGCAGCGAGATCGAGTGATTTGTGGACCATGAGATTATCGCCCGGGAAAACTTTGACTGTACAGGCTGATCCAAGAATGTTTAGCTCAGGTGCTGTAAGGTTATGTATTGCCGGCGTCATCGTGTATAACCGATTCATAAGATCGGAGATGACAGGTGTCTCGAATTCACCCAGTCCAGCTATAATCGCGGGGTCAGGGCGTTTGATGTTTGTCCGAATCCTAAAACCGGGACCCGGATTGATTTCTGCGGTTTTTGGTTTCTTTACCATGGCTTTTTCCTTAAAGAAGATTAACTGTTTGTGCAAAACTTACTAAGAGATGTTTCCGGATTTCTTGTCGTAATGACTGATGGTCCGATATTGAAAGATGGTCAATGCGATAGACGATCCGAGGAATCTTATTCGTATCAACTTTGTTCGATAGAGCTTGTGAAAGCTCGGATGCATTGATGGTTTTACCTTCATGCGGAATGTAGCAGAGCACCGGAATTTCTTTTCGTACTCCACTCGGGTCCGGAACACCTATAACACAGAATTCATAGTCTGGAAATATTTCTCGTATTTTTTCCTCAACTTCAAGTGGAGAGAACATTGTATCACCAAGGTTGATCATCTCTGCCTTACGACCTAAAACATGGAGATAGCCATCATCATCTAAAAAACCACAATCTCCTGTCTTCAACCATTTTCCTTCGGTGAAGCTTTGTTGAGTAAGCTCGCTATCGTGCCAGTACCTGCTCATGACATTTTCTCCACGCACTGTAATCTCGCCAGTCATGTTATGCCTTAGAAGATTTCCATGATCATCAATAACTCCGATTTCAACAGATGGAGAAGCTCTGCCAACTGTTTGAATTTTCTTCTCTTCAGATCGTAATTCAAGAGACGTACAATACGAGGCTTCGGTAAGTCCATAGTGCGTGAAAATGCGAGCTTTTGGGAACATTCTCAGAAAGTCTCTTTTCCTTTGTACAGAAATTTCCTTACTCCCCAAATCGATAACTTGTAATTGTGAAGAAATGTTCTTCAACGGTGATTTACTGGAATTCATGATAGTTGAGAACATTGAAGGGGCAATGGATAATGCATTGCAGCGGTGCTTAAAAATCGTCTCTGTTATCGTGAGAGAAGTTATCGTTTGATTCGTAACCACAATTGTACCGCCGTTGATGAGTATAGATAAGCATCTTCCAAAGCCAAACGATTGTGTAAGTTGTGGTGTAACAAACTCTCGAATTGAAGAATCAATTCCTGAGATTGTATTAGCGGATAATGCAGCATGAATAAGATTTCGATGTGACATCAAGACACTCTTCTGTTCACCGTTTGTTCCATGAGTGTGGAGTATCAATGCCCCACGTTGATTATCTGCTAATAGTGGAACCGTATATCTCTTGCTTTGAAAGAGGGGCATTGTTGTATCATCAACATACATTATCGTGCAATTATGATCGATATTTGAGAGAGAATCTTCTAACGTCTCCTTTTTGCTTGTTATAAAAAGCAGGGGATCACAATCCTTCATTACTTTTTGGATAAAGTGGGTGGTGGTAGTTTCAGTCAACGGAACAGCAATGCCCCCTGCCTGCATCGTAGCAAAGCAAGCTGTGAGGTAATCTACCTTGTCGTGAACCAAGATGACAGCTCTTTTGCCCAGGTCAAAGCCACTATCCCGTAATTTCTCTGAGAAAGTACTAATTCGGTTGATAAGCTCTATGTATGATATAACGTGCTCATCACAGATGATTGCCTTTTTCTCAGGAAATTTCTGAGCTGCATCAAGAAGATATTGGTCGAGAAGTTCCATGGATGTTTCCAATAATTGATTCATGATGAATGGAGGTCATACACTTACTTTTAGTTTTGTCTTTTGTAATGACCTCTTCAACCAAGCTTTTGACGTCATCGACAAATTGCTCGATGCTATGATATTTTTCTATGTAAAGTCGCGCCTCGGTTCCCATTTGTTGCGCGACTGATGGATTATTCCATAAATATTCGATTGCATTGCGAAGAGCTTTAGAATCCCCCGGAGGTACAAAGATGCCGGTCTTCCCTTCCCGGATGACATCTACCTGTCCTTTGATCCGTGAGCATATTACTGCTTTGCCCATAGCCATAGCTTCCAAGATTGTATTAATACCGTTGTCTGTGTCTGAAGGGAATAGTGGTACGACGACAAATCGTGAGCGAGCATAGAGATCTCTTAGTTCTTTATACTGTAGAAATCCAATAGACACATTTGGTGGAAGTGCACCGAGCCGGTTTTTGTTTAACCTGACGGCAGTATGGTTTTTCACAATGCGAATTTCGTTCGTTGCAATATGACATTTCATATTGAGACCTTTCATAGCCTCAAGCAATGTAGCATAATCACGCATTTCAGATCCTGCTGAAGAGATCATATCTGTTTCTTGTTTGATTGGTCTCCAAAATTGTTGATCAACGGGATGGCGAACAAAAGCGATTCTCGATGCCGGAATACCTAACACATTCAATGCATAATCTCGCTGAACTGATGACCATGTAATTATCCGATCAAAATGGTTATGAACCAAGTGAAAAAGTATCGACTGCTTCGGTTTTGACATCCAGTACATCAAAGCGACGTGTTTAGTATTCGAACCCGAGAGTTTAAGTAGCAGTGCAAATAAGAGCGCACGCCTTTCTGACCATGAGATGATGACGTCGTATTTATTTTTGATGTAAAATGCCTCAAGGACTTGGGCAACGGCGGTGGGGATTAGCTTATACAGGAATCGTCTGATTAAGGTCACCGTCTTAAGATATCTTTCATCTAATATATCACTGTTCAGCTTTGTCCCGAACAAGGAAACTCGAGGGAATTCGTCGGCTGCTTCTTTGAGCAGAAGTTCGGCTCGATCAAGTCGTTGTAGTCCTGTTGTTACAATCAAAAGTGTTTTCATTGCAATACTAAGCGGTTGTTAAAAAATAGCTTGAGAATCATAAATGTTAACTCTAAGTAGAATCACCACCACGCAATAGACGAAACCGAGCTTTTCGAATTTTATTTATAAGTCTCGAACATCGAAATTTGATATAAGAGATTACAAACTTGGGAAATGAACGCTCGTCATACTGGGCTACGATAAGCTTCCTTTCGCGGTTCATAAGAAACACAAGGAATCTCATTACTGAATGGATTGAACGGAACAATTGGAGATGTAATTTTCCCTTTGAATTTCGATGCCGAATTATGATATTCCAATTACTACTTTTATGTGGGGCCAATTCAGTCTTGTACTGTTCATCTCCTCTGAGCAGATCAATTGTCTGAATTTTTTCACGGATCGCATCTTTAATCATTTCGATAAGGAGTAGAAGTCCAGGTCTGTACTTCGCCGAAAGTGAAGCGTCATCGAAACCAGATAAATAGTCGTAGTAACAGTTATTGAATTTAAATGACAGCCGAGCAGCAACACCTGAACCGTTAGCGTGTGCAGTCTTACACCATAACCAACCGTTCTGATAAAAAGCATTGATGATATCCTCTTGAAATCGCTGAAAACGTTGATCGGCAAACAGTCCTGGGTATCCCATGCGATTCCATCGTTTCTGATGTAGCTGAATGAGCAAATGCAATGCTTGTTTGTATCCTTTAAGAGAGTCAATTTCTTTGATTGTAAATATGCCATTATCTTCTGCAGCTCTCAGAGCTTGCGAAAGGCGTCGTCGTACACTTGGCTTTAGTCCAAAAAGATACTTCTCAAATGAAGGTGGAACATGAAGTTGTGAACATACCTCTGCTTGAGATACTTTGTGGCTAAAGCCGTACTGCTCTAAGCGAGGAACAAGCTCTTTCATAAGCGTACCATAGGGTTTTGCATTAACAAGTTCAATGGTATCATAAAAATTGCCAAACTCTTTCAGATACGTGAGTAAACAATGACAGACTTCTATTTCAAACCCAGGCAGGATGATGATATCCAGGTAATCGCTGGGTCCATCATCGAAGAAAATGCCAAATGACTTTCCAAACGCTTCTCCGCTTCCCAAAAAAGTTAGTCGACGATCTAAGCAAAGACCGAAAACGTTATCATTCTGTAAACAGAGCGGAGTTACACCGACTAATTTTCCAAAGTACCGAAAGAGAAGGATATAAAGACTACGGTTAGGTTGACTGCCATAATACTTCCACCAGATCGATAGCCATTCATGGGTTTGATAAATTGTTGCCGAAGATGCAACAGCTAATTCATTCCATTCATTGCGCAGTGTGCTGAACGTCTCGGCATCTCTCACAACTTGGATCGTGAGTGACGAGTCATCCAGGTGTGCTCGGCTATATGCAGACGTATTCAGTCTTTCGGCAGCGGGGTATGTATGACCATGATCTTTCATAGATCTTACTCTTGTTCTTTTGCAATATCGGCTGCCTCTATAATTTCATTGGCAAGAAGTTGCCCGTTTCTCTTTCCATTACGATGAGCAAAGAGCAGCAATTTTGTTTTCCATCGGAGCCAGGAATAATACTCAAACGGTGCAAGCACGCGAAGGGCGAAGCCTAATGTATCGGATGTCCCTGGTACTACGATACGGTGAATATCAAATGGGTCTGTTCCGAATCGAGGTCTTCCAGCATACGTTGCACATCCAATGGAGTAACCTGCATCTTTCACCAATTTTTTTGTCATGGTATCCGCAAGTCCGTAAGGGAACGCAAATGATTTCACTGGCGCATTCAACAAGATTTCCAGTAACGCCCGAGAGCGTAAAATTTCTTCCCACGCTTGTTCACGGGATAATGCTGGAAGGACGGCGTGTGTCATCGAGTGTGAGCCAATCTCAAAGCCGGCGCCATGTAATTCAAGTATTTGCTTTTCGTTAATCAATGATGCTCTCGGCAACCCAATCTTTTCGTCCCAAATGTTCGTTGAAATTTGTTGGTTTCCCAAGACAAAGAACACAGCCCTCGTACCAAATTCCTGCAACAGTGGTACAGCATGTTGAAAGGTGTCAACGTAGCCATCATCGAAGGTGAGAATCACCGGCTTTTTCGGCAAATTCAATTCACCTTCTAAACAAAGCTGGTAGTCTTCGAACGTGATGGCTGTGAAGCCCCACCGTTCTAAGAGTGCAAGATGATGTCGAAAATCCCGTACATGAACGCAGACCTGAGGATAACGATGAGAGAGATTCTTATCATCGACTATTCGGTGGTACATCAGGATCTTGATGTCGTGAGAATGATCCCCATTTGATCTTTTCCTGTCTACTATGGTTTGTCCATTTGTCATGTGCGTTCCTACTTAGAGAATCAGATTATTCATGTGTTCAGATGGCGATTCGAGTTATTTCTTTCATAGTTGTAAGATGGTTTTTTCTGTAAAGTTCTTGGTAGAGATTCTCCAATTGGTCCCCGATCACTTGCCATTCGTAGTTTGTTTTCATAAGCTCATATCCATTGTTAATGAGCTGTTCGCATAATCTGTTGTCATAAAGCAGCTTAATGATTGATTCTGCAAATGCTTGAGGTTCATCGGCAATAATCACAGATTCTCCGTTGACAACATCGATGCCCTCGCAACCGATGCTTGTGCTGACAATAGGTTTTTTCATTGCCATAGCCTCTAACACTTTCAGACGTGTTCCGCTTCCCATACGTAATGGCACAATATACACGCTTGAGCGCCATACATACGGTCGAACATCTTCTACGTATCCCGTAATGATCACGTTATGTGAAGCTTTCTTCAACAGTTGTTTCGGTGGATTATCGCCGACGATATAAACCTTAGCGGCAGGGATCCGTTTCAAAACATGAGGAAGAATTTCATCAATGAAGTACAACATCCCGTCATAATTTGGAATGTACCCCATTGCCCCTGTAAAGACTAATGACCATGGCTCTATTGATACAGAGGATGGTATAAAATAACTCGCGTCAACGCCATTTGGAATCACATATTTTGGAATAATGGGGATATCGGCATCGAGAATCTGTTTATCTCGTGCAGAGGTCAACAAAACAACATCATAACGATTGCACGCTTCAATCTCTTCCCGATAAAATTTCTTGTATTCATTTCGATAGTATAGCTTTCGTAGCTGTGTACGAGCCGTATGCCAGGTCTGGCGGAAATTGTCATACTGAACGTCTGGAGAATCGAGAATCTTTATAGCGTGTGAGTTGAGCTGGTATGAGCCCATGCTTGGATATTCTGTTTGCACGATATCGAAATCCAAAGTCTCTAACAGATGGTCTAATTCATCCTGCATCTTTTGCCTATGTACTAACAAATACATGAAGCTGTGGTTACGGAACAGAGAGAAAAACTGTCTTAAACGACGCGTTTTTTTATGCCAGCGAAGTGGAATGACGTTGATATTCCTTGTCTGCGATCCAAGATGAGATCGTAGTTCACGTTCATCTTCCGATGATCCAAAAGAGAGGATGCTGACATCGTGATTCCTGAGCGCCAGTTTGATGAGATGGTAGATGCGCATCGCTCCTCCAAATGTTGGAGGTACCGGAGAATATGGTAGCATGAACAGGATTTTCATGTACTCGCCCCTTTATGCAGTACCAAGATATTTTTGAAGTTCCGTGGCGATAAAAAGTTCTTCATGAATGCTAATTCTGCTGCGTTAAATGTTTTAAGTGAAAATAGCGCCACGAGATAGACAATGCTGCCTACTATTGCATTCACCATCCAGTGAGGATGATACCATGAAAATAGCCAGAGTGCAAGCGCCATCACGATTCCAGAGGCTATGGTTTTCAAAGATACTGTGACAAGGGAGTTGTCCAAGATGCCCCTAGGCAAGATTGACAAAGCAGAAATCATCACAAAACATTCTGTGATGATTGTTGCGATAGCTGCCCCCACTCCTCCGTTCCCAAAGCGAGTTTGGGTGTAAGGAATTAGAAAGTAATTCAATCCAAAGTTGACGAATATTGCGGCAAACGCAACCGTAGCCCATGCACGCTGTTTGTCGCAGGCAAGAAGCATTGAGCTTAAAACGAAATCAACGTAGAGAAGCAATAATCCAACAGTAAAAATTTGAAGGGTAACTACTGACGGTCCGTATCCCTCCAACCCAAAAAAGAGACTGATGATCTTATCTGAAAATGTAAACGCTAAAATGCTGATGGGAATACCAGAGATCATCATCACTTTAAGGCTTTTTTGTGCAGTGCGTGAGAGCATTTCGTCTTCTTTGCCCCAAAGTCGCGACAAGATTGGCATGATTGAGGTCGAGTAGATGCTTGGTAGAAATACTAGAACGTCGAAAAACTTATAAGCTGCCCCGTACCAACCAACAACTATAGCTGGGGTGAGAATGGAGAGCATGATGGTGTCAATGCTATAGTAGATTACACCGAAAATAGTAGTAAGCAGATAAGGTACTCCATCCTTACTTAACGAAAGCATAGCAGTCCAATTAATTTTTGGAAGATAACTAACTATTCGAGTTGTAAATTTTGCACAGATCAGGAAATTCAGTAGTGTGCCCACGACCAGAATGATTGCTATTGTTAGAGAATTAGCGCCGAGCAGAATTGCACTAACACCAACAACAGAGATGAAGACCCGTTCTATAATTGCACCCACAGCAGAATATTGAAGAAGCTCGAACCCTAAAAACGTACCCGCAAATACCGTACGAATAGCTCTCCAGAACATTTCTACTCCGAACACTATCAATAGTATCTTAACAGCAGTAGGATAGTCAACAAGCAGTGCAAAAATGAGCATAGTAAGAAATGAGAAAAACCAGAGAATAATCCGTAAACCTATAGCATTAGCTAGCGTTTGGGGAGCCTGTTCCCTTGCTCGTGCGATTCGTTTGGCAATGCCCATGCGTCCATCGAAATCGATCAAGATCAAAAACATTCCAGCAATCGACATCGCAAGATAAAGCCTGCCATAATCGACAGGACCTAGATAGCGAGGTAAGAATAGCATCAGAATGAAGCTCGATGTCCAGGTGATAATCTGCTGGATCATCTGGATCGTTGTATTCCGAGCTATGGATTGTGCTATTTCTTGATTCATAACCTATTTGTTAATCGGCGAATGTTTTCAACAGTTGGAGGATAAAAGCAATTGTGAAACGAGGCAGTGCTAACATCCGTTGAAATCGATGCGGTTGTTGTATCAGACGATGAAACCATTCAAATCCAAGGGTTTGAATCCATATTGGAGCTCGAACAACTACACCTGCAATATAATCGAACGTACCCCCTACACACATCACGACTGGCGCTTTCAGGCGTTGCAGGTTGCGAGCAACCCATAGTTCCTGTTGTGGTGCACCATAAGCAACAAAAAGGATGTGTGGTTTCGCAACGGCAATTCGATTGCAAATTTCCTCTTCTTCAGTAGGATCGGGAGAACCGGAATAAGTACCAACAATCTCTAGTTTGGAGTATAGCGTCTTTAATCGTTGGGCAGCTTGTTCAGCAACACCTGGCGCAGCACCGAGAAAAAATAATCGCAAGCCTTTAAAGTGCGCAACCGCTGCAAGTCGTTTCACAGTATCGATGCCGGTTACTCGTTCCTTCAATGGTTTTCCCATAAATCTAGACGCAAGGACAGTACCTATTCCATCCGGAAGTGCCAACGATGCATTATTCAGTGCTTCTCGAAATTGTACGTTAGTCTGTGCAGCCACGATCATTTCGGGATTAACCGGAACAACGTAATGATTTCGCTGACTGTGAATCATTAACTCTATCTGTGATATCGCTTCTTCCATCGAGACGTTATCAATGCGTATCCCTAATACATCAACCGATCCATTTAATCGATTAAACATTTCCTTATGAGCAAAATCAATCAGCTCCATTTGTTCTTCACACTTATTCCTTTATACGTGCAATGCGATCGTTTGCTGTGCTTTGAGATTATGAATATGGTCGGGTGTTAAGAAAAAATAGTTAGTGTTGAACTCGCCAGGTTGCCTTTTCCATAATGTTGTTCCTCTAAACATGTAGATGTCATAACTGAGATTCTGTAAAAATCTAACAGTCTTGTATCCTCGGGATGCTACATCCTCGATGTTTCCCTGAATTTCAATATATATCGATGGCTTCCATCTGTTAAGAATTGATGAAGCTCCCTGAAGGCATTCATACTCGTGGCCTTCAACATCACATTTAATAAACGATATTTTGTTTAAAGAGGAACACATTAAATCCAAGCTCAAAGCGTTAACTAAGACTGTCCGATATGCTGAATTTGACTTCTGTTTTACAACCTGCGCTTCATAAAAATTTTCTTCTCCATTTTCATATAGAGGTATTTCCATCAGAAGTGTATCCTGAGAATCTGAAACTGCATTATTATACAAGAGGACGTTATTCATCTTTAAGCTGCGAACAATGTGCTGAAGAATTTCAAAGGTTTCTTTTATCGGTTCAATGCTTACCACAGTCCCGGTGCTACTAACAATGTCGGAGAGATACTTTGTGTACATACCAAGATTTGCTCCTATATCGATGACTGTCTCACCAGGATGAATCAGTTGAGAGATAATCTTGAATTCAGGTGCACTTTCATCTGAAATTTCACGTGTACTCTGAGTATATTGAATTTTTTTTATGGTGGTTACTATGTGTTTTGGCAATATCCTCTTGAGGAAACATTTAAAATTTGATGATTTGATGTGGTTAGTTCGACTATTAAGTCGGCATCGACAATCAAAGTTCTTGATATATGTTTGGTTCAAGTGCATCTGATCATTCGCTTCTAAAATATGCTACCGTTCAAGTGACACTAGAACCTTGATGTTTTTATCTATCATGTCAATCGTTGGTAGCAATCCCATTAATGAACCGAGGTATATCATATTTCGATAGAACGTTAGCTGGAGATCAAAAAAGGAAACAACTATTTGACCTACTATTGCAATGATCGAGACAGCACAAACAGCTTGTAAATATGGGTCCTTAAGTCTGGAAAAAGTAGATGATGCCTGGTAAACAAATGAATTGATGAAAATCCAGAAAAAGAAAAACCCAACACCGCCCATTTTAACTTGCAGCCAAAGGATCTCATTGTGTGGAATGTAATCTCTCAGTGGAAAACGAATTCTTGGTAGCTCGATAGGCTGCTCATATTTATTACCGAAACCTATTCCGATGATGGGCGATTTTTTGACAGTTTGTGCAAGATTGTAATTCTCCATCTCTCGATAAAGTGTGGAGTAGTATCGGACAATGTCTTTATCAGTGTTCGATAAAAATGATGATTTAATAAGCTGAGCAGTTAAACCGAAGCTACTCGTACTATTCCAAAAAGCTATCAGGTAAGCAGTAACAATAATACCAGCCGGTAATATCATTTTGAACATCTTTCGGCGTTCCTTTTTATGGAGAATGACCATAAAAGCGATGAGTGCAATTCCAAGAGCTGCGTAGGTTGCCCGTCTCTGCGCAAGGAGGAAGACGAAGAGTAACGGAACCATGAGCCATGTGAGAACCTTACGCTGCTTCACATTACTTCCAAAGAGGGTCAATCCGAACAACAGGATGAAGAGCGAGATAAAGAACAAGGGGTCTTCATGGCTCGTCAGCTCATCTCTGCCTCCCAAATCGAAGCCCAACCGAATATAACGGACGGTACCTTGAAATGCTTTAAATGAAATCGCAACAATACATACCCAGACGAGTTTTTCGAGTTGATCTTTTGTCTGAATGATTTGAGGGACAAGAAAATACATCAATCCCATGTAAAAGAGTGCTCGTAGCTCCCACAATGCCGGTAAAAATTCGCCGCCAGTTTCAATTCCATAAATCGCCGAGATTGATAGCCAGAGGAAAAAAATCAATGCAGCGGGCCATACAGGTACACGATTCAGTATTACTCGTTTTCCCATTGCAATGAGAATGAGCCAGACAAATAACAGTAGTAACAGATGAAGCTCTAAAGGATTAACAACAGCAAGATCGATACCCGAAAAATAACTGAGCGTTTTGAGGTTTCTAAAGTACTCAACGCCAATAATAGAGCGGGCAAAGCCTTTGGGAGCGAATTGGTCGAGCGCCAGTACCATCCCAATAAACAACATCAATCCCCAGTCCAGACGGTAGAAGGTTATTAAAACCACTGAAACAATAACAATGATCGCTATTGGCTCGAATAAATTTCCATCTGTAGTGATAAGAAGTTGGCTGCTCACTATTGACAATAAAACTAGGACAAAAAACGTAGTTCGTTCCTCTTTTTCTTGTCTAAGTAGATTGAGAAACCAGCCGTTTCCCGTTGAGGTATTTTCCAGAAATTTTGGCATTACGTGTTTTGGCTTGTTTATCGATTTAGAAAATTGGTGGCTCCATGGTGTAAATATCGTAGAGAACAATCATAACCTGGAGGAGCGCAATCACTACGACAAATATATAGCTGATTGGACGAATCTCTTTTTGTCTCTTGCCAATAGTTATTACAAGCATCAACAATCCTACTATTCCAAGTAAGGCGATCATGAATTCTCAGTTCTCTCAGGATATCCGTTCGTTAAAACGATTGAAAACAAACCCAAGAATTTGGTGCTGATTAATCTGGTGAAGCAGTGCGTCGATGTCCTCACGTTTTGTTCGTCCGCTTTCAACCACGATGATTAATCCATCGAGTTGATTGGCAAAAAGCAGCGGTACGCTTCCATTTTGAATCGAAGGCATATCCACAATGACAAATTCAAATTCTTGCTGTAGCGAGTAAATTACGTCTCGAAATGTTGCTAACTGTTCTAATCCTATGGTTGGCTTACCATCCTGATGGGTAGGAACAGGAGACGACTTTAACCAGGCGGTTTGGTGAATTGTAAAATCTCCAATTGGTAACACGCAAAGATGTTCAATTCTGGTTCGATAGACGTCAACGTGACTATTCATGAAAGCGTCAACTAACCCAGGTTGTGATTGTGTCCCGAAAATTCGATGTAAACAGGGATTGGTAACGTTGAGATCCACCAGGACAGTTTTTTTCTGAGATCCTAAAACGAGTGCAATAGCGAGGTTACAGGCAACAAGTGTTTTTCCTTCACCTGCATTCGGGCTTGTAATTCCAAGTGTTAAATTGAAATTCTTGTGATCTTGAGCTAAGGGCGAAAAATTAAAGGAATTGTAATACTTGAATTTGATGACTGTCTCATCAATGAACTCAGGTACATCGTGATTAATAACAATAGATTTTATTAACCGGACGAGTTTATCCTCATGATGTGAGGTATCGCTTGTACCGTCTATCTTCTTTTCATTATTCAGCATTGAGATGTTTGCATCATCAGCCATAAGTATCTTTCAAGTAAACCGTTTACGGTGGAAAGTGAGCTACTAAAATCGGATTAGTTATACTTCTCGCTGCCACCGTCGGTGATTAACGCAATGACAGGCTTTTCGTAAATCTCAATGTCACGCGGTCCTCTAAGCGTTGTATCCAACAACTCCTTGAGAGCCATAGCAACAATGCCGAGGAAAAGCCCAAGACCAAATCCCCCCAAAATAATATTGGAACGATTTGGCTTTGTTGGTCGCGTGGGCACCACAGCAGGGTCGATGATAATGAAATGACTTGCACCTTTCTCACCTAAGTCGCGTGTTGTTTGGGCTTGTTCAAGTTTGAGAGTCATTTCATCGTATAACTTCTTATAGATATCAAAATCGGATTCGACGTCGCCGATTCGCTGCTGAACCGATGACTCCTTAAGCTCAGCGATAATTGCCGTGCGTTGTTTTTCAAATTCTAAGCGCTCCGATTGCAACCCGGTCAATTCAGATTCCATACTTGAGCGCATACGTCCTAAAAGCTCGATGATTTGGCTTTCAAGCTTCTCGACTTCTGGATATTTTACAGTGTACCGTCGAATATACTCATCGTATCTCGTTAATAACGTCCGTAAGTCCGCTGCAAACGGAACATCGGTGCGTTGAAGATCATACAATGTCTGTTTACCGCTTTTAGCGTGTAAGACTTTCGGAAGTGTCCGCAAGACCCCAAGTCCTTGCTGATACTCTTTAATGCGGGAATCGAACTCGCCAATTTTTCTATCAAGGTTTTCGATTTGGGTATAGAGAATCCTGTTTTCGACAGGCATGTTGCCAAGACGAGAATGAAGCGCGGAGACTACTTTCTTCTGGCTGGTTTCGAACTTTTTACGGATCTCTTCAAGCTTTTTCTCGTAGAATTGAACTGCAAGATCATTACGCTGGTTTTTGACTTGTAGGATAGTTTCGATAAAGAAATTTGCCAACAGAGATGCGGCGCGCTGTGTACGATAAGGATCCGATGAAGTATAGGTGATACTGAAAGAATCCGATCCCTTGCGCTCGGTTTGAATATTACTGCGAACATTCTCGACAATTGCTTGTTCTTCAGCTTCGGATCTTACGTCTTTTCCCAGACCGAGACTGTCGATGAGTTTCTTAATAGTGATCCGACTAGAAATGATCTCGTCAAACGTTCGTAAACGATCGTCTTCGCCCATCCGCAGCGATAATTCATAACTTAAGAGGGGGTTTGGAATATCCTCCCGCTGGACTAATATCGTCGTTGTTGCTTCGTATCGACTTTGAAGAGTAAATGCCCCAAGGATTGAAAGAATTGTTACGATCGAAAGCGGGATAAATAATAATTTTTTCCGTAATCGATAGACGCCAATAAACTCACGTAATGTTACTTGTGCAGTACGCAATGTGAAATTCCTCTTGTTATTAATTCATAGAAAAGTGTGAGATGCAGTCGCCAAATACTGCAATTGACGAGCCAGGATTTAGTGAGGTTTTTGTGCTTTTGTTATTATAAAATGTAAAGTGAATGCCAAAACGTTTCATGGTTAGCTTATTTCTTTAGTATGTACTTCTCTCTGGATCTTTAATGGGTGTAGAAAGGTTACATGTAAACACGTACAACCAGGCACGATGTGTAAGATTTACCCACTCCAGTCGGATTGCACAAGAAATATGAGGTAACTTTATGTTCCGACCAATGTAACACATGTTCATCATGAACAAAACATTCAACTATTTGGCAAGAAAACAGATCGAGCTTTGATGAAATTCTGGCATAAGATTTGTCGTTTTAAATGGATATTTCTCTTAGGGATCTCATCGTTAACCGAACCATTATTTCATGAGACTCAGATTACGCACCGATCACGTTGAGTTTCTTAATTCATAATTTTGATAATGTGACAGGCTTAGAATGCTGAAAAATGTTCTCATATCCCTCACTCTTTTCGGGTTGTTAGCTATGGTGAATGGCTGTTCAAGCAGCGAGCTCACACAAGATAAGTTAACTCGAGTGATACGTTCTTCTCCACAATCACTTCAAATCGATACCCAGTCGGATAATTATGTTCTTCGGCAGGGTGATCAAATACAATTTTCAGTGTGGGGATACCCTGAATTCAGTACGGCAACGCAGGTTAAAGAATTAGGGACTGTGACAATACCCCTTATTGGAGAAGTAAACGCTGTAGGACTTTCGAAAGAGCAGTTTATTCAGCAAATGAAACAAAAGTTATCTGAATACATTCAGGGAGAAATAAAACTCGCGGTTACTATTGTTAGTTCTGTTACTCAAAGGGTGACAGTGTTAGGTGCCGTTTCGAGGCAGGAGAATTATCCACTGACATCTGATGCAACGCTTCTAGAAATTCTCTCGACGGCGGGTGGAACCACTCTCGAGTCAGATCTACGAAATATTAAGATTCTTCGCAATGGCCAAAGCGGTCAACCTATTCATGTTGACTTAACGTGGTTTATTGAAAACGGTGAGATAGAATCAATCCCTACGGTTCGTCCGGGAGATACGATTTTTGTCCCGAGGAAAGATAATATGATGAGAGAGTTATCTGATTTTATGCGAGACGCAATTTTTATTTTCGGATTCTTCCGGATTTTCAATTAATACAGCAATACTACTGATGATCTCTATGTTGACTCGTTGGTTTTCATTTGTTCTTAGTTTCCTCTGTTGTGTTGTAGCATTTAACAATCCAACCTATACACAGAGTATTATTCTCGATAATTCACGTCTATTCAATGCCGGTGCTCGCGCACTCGGATTGGCAGAAGCACATGTGGCGGAAGCGTACGATGTGAATAGTATGTATTGGAATCCAGCCTCGTTAAGTTATCTTCGACAATATTCTTTCGTTCTTGATCATGCGTTAGAAGTATCAAGTAATCTTATGAATGAAAATATTTCAATGCCCTTGTATCGTACCAATGAGCAGGTTATGGCAATGGGCTTGACTGTCAATCATATTGGATACCTGCGTGAAGGCGTAGAGGCTAATTTCCGTGCTGTACAATATGGATATGATGTTGCTTATTCTCAAAAGCTCATTCCAACAGTGAGCATAGGCGCTCGTGTAGGTTTACGCTATGGTCATACTCCTTCGTCTAATGTTTGGGGAGTTTCGTCCTCAGTCGGAATTTTTTACTCTCCATCTCAAGAAATTAGTTATGGTGCATCTTTTAGTGGGTTGGGGACAGGGATACGATACAGCCATAACGGAATTTCAACTGCCTTAAGTACTGCTAAGTTATCTCGAAGGTTGCAAGTAGGCGCCTCGCTACGGTATCCTTCGAGCCTAAAGCAAACAATTTTTATCATTTCGGTAGCTAACGAAAAAATCTTTGATCGAGCAGGCATTCGATATAAGGGCGGAATCGAATTTTTTCCTGTACATTTTATCGCACTGCGAACAGGATATCTCGTTGATCCTGAGGTCAAAGTCGCTTTTTACGGACTTGGTATCAAAGCGGGCAGAATCCGATTTGAGTATGCTATGTCTCCAAGCAAGCTGACAAATCGCCTTTATCAATTCTCGCTTGGACTCGACGTCTGGGGTAAAAACTCTTTTGATTGATTGCATCCCGCCTTGCGGGACTGTTTTGTTATACCTAAAATCAAACTCGCTTTCATCGATGGGCTGAGTGTGCTTATTTCGTTCAAAGTTATTGT
>JACQVI010000117.1 GCA_016209795.1 Ignavibacteriota bacterium | reverse complement strand
GTTGTATTAAGATAATACTTAATTTTTTTCAATGCGACTTCTTATGCACTATACAGTCTTGATACTATCACCCCCAGTTATTTTCAATGACTGGTATTTGTCCTCTCTCGAAAGCACCTCATTCATCGAGCCGGTGCGGTATCCTTGCAAGTCAAGTGTCACGTACGTGAATCCGAGGTTTTTAAGATGGCTGACAATGGCTGTGCGGAGTTCTTCGTCAAACAATCGTCCTAATTCATCTTTTCCAACTTCGATGCGGGCTGTTTTATCATCATGGTATCGTACACGGAACGATCGGAAACCCAGGTCTCGAAAGAGTGTTTCCGCTGCGTCAACTTTCTTGAGCGCTTCTTTTGTTATCGGCATGCCGTACGGGAAGCGTGAAGAGAGACATGCAAACGAGCCTTTTTCCCATGTCGGTAGTCCAAGATGCTTTGAAAGAGCCCGGACATCTGCTTTGCTCATGTTCGCTTCCAGAAGGGGAGAGCGGACATTTTGTTCTTGCTTTGCTTTCATCCCGGGACGGAAATCTCCTAAGTCGTCGGTAATAGTCCCATCTGCAATCCATTTTATGCCTCGCTCTTGAGCGATGACTTTTAACTTGGAGAATAATTCGGTCTTACAGAAGTAACACCGATTTGCAGGGTTCTCTTTAAACTTGAGATTATCAGTTTCTTCGGTTTGCACTTCTTCGTAGCGTGCACCAAACTCCAGTGCCATACGTACTGCTTCTTCATATTCCCGTGTCGGATACGTCTCTGATTTTCCTATAACCGCTAAGACATTGTCGCCAAGCGTATCAACAGCAACTTTGAGGAGCAGTGTACTATCAACGCCGCCTGAGTAGCCAATAACAACGCTGCCGAGTTTTTTCAGAATGGTTTGGAGATGAAGGTATTTTGTTTGAAGTTCTGAATTCATGATATGTCACGTAGAGTCCGATTCTCAATCGGACCTCTAAGCAAGTCCATTTATGAAATGGACTCTACTTCTCTAATAATGCTGTAAACTCTTTGATGGAACGGATACCGGGAAATTCGTTTTCGAACATCTTCTTTTTTTCAGGATCGAGTTGAAACGAAGTTTTCAACGATTCAACTGCGTCGAATGTTTTCCGCATGAGGAACAATACTTTGGCTCTGCTGTAGTATGGATCGGACCACCTCGGCTGCAATTCTATACATTTGTTAAATGCTCTGAGAGATTCTTTAAAATAGCCGTATTCTAACAACGTTTCACCGAGGTTGTACCACACTTCGGCATTGTTCGGGTCAAATCTAATCGCCATCTTGTAACAGTATAATGTATCACGCCATTTTCCGAGGTGATACGCTGCTTCTGCTTTTGCATACCAGAGCTCTGGGTAATCTCTGCAAATAGCAAGTGCCCGACCATAATCGATGTAGGCTTTACGATATTGCTCCAAAGCATCGTAACAGCTTCCACGTCCGAAATAGGACTCGTAATGATTCGGGTCGTGCTTCAGTCCTTGAGTAAAGCATTTGATCGCTTCTTTGTACAGACCCAACTCTTCATAAGCATTTCCAAGATTGTGCCATGAAGAGACATCTCTTTCATCAATGCGGAGCGCCTGTTTGTAACACTCAATGGCATTGTACAATCTGCCCATGTTGGCATAGGCGTTTCCTTTGTTGTACCACGCCCCGGTAAAATCCTCTTTAATGGCAAGAGCCATATCGTAGCTTTCAATCGATTTAGCGTATTGTGTCATGCGGTTTAAGACTATCCCGCGGTTATACCATGCATTATAATTGTATGGATCAATCTGTAAGTGTTGATCATAGCATTGGAGTGCATCCTGCACTCTTTCAAGGCAATCATAGCAGAATCCTAATTCGTACCAAGCCTCTTTGTGATTGTGATTTGTCTCCAGGATAAACTTCAGGAGAGTTATGGCATCTTCAAAGCGCTCTATTTTTTCAAACGTGATAGCTTTGTTAAAGAGAGCTTCTTCGCTCGAGCCGTCGATCTCTAACACTCTGTCGAAGCAAGCGATGGACTCATCATATCGACCGATGTTATCAAGCGTTACTCCACGGCTGAGCAGGATTTCTGTGTCGGTAGGGTTAAGATTGAGTGCTCGATCGAAACAAACAAGCGCTTCCTGATGTCGCTGGAGGTAGTTGAGAATGATACCCTTCCGCTGCCAAGCATCGGCACTATATGGAATGTATTCAAGAAGGAGATCGATAAAGTGGAGCGCCTCTTGGAATTTTTCGTTCTCGTAGTAAAACTGAACAATTTCTTCAAGCGCCTCGATATTGGTCGAGCCACCGCCTCCTTCTTTTAATCGTTCTTTGAACCGTTTGATTTCTTCCTCGAATTTTTCCTTCTTTAGACTTGCACTTTCGAGATCGTCATCTGCATTATCAAAATCAAAAGTATCCATAATGCCCTCATATAAAATTCGTATAACGATAATGAAGCTTTCTTAGATAATGCAATAT
>JACQVI010000127.1 GCA_016209795.1 Ignavibacteriota bacterium | reverse complement strand
CGCTCTACCAACTGAGCTATTCCCGCAAGTTCGACTGAATATACTAATTTTTTTACCCCTGTGCAACTAAACTATAGGTAATTGATATGGTTAAAGCTTCAAAAATATATATTCTCTCTGCAAAAAAAGCAAGTTCAGGCAAAGCTTCACACTAACTCATTAGCTAACTGTTCACTACACATAGTAAACCCTGCTATTTCATCTTTAACATCAAATCTAGATACGAAACTGAGATGAAATCTGATTCATCAATTCGAAATTGATCAATAAGATAATTCATTACTTTCGTAGCTGATTCGAGAGTTGTATGGATAGGAACTTCGAACTCTAAGAATCCCCCTAATCCCTTCACATCATCGATATGAATTCGAGTGGAATCATATAAAAATACTTTACGCTTCTTCTCAACAATAGCTAAATTGCCTAACGCCTCTGCAAGAATCTGTTTAAGTTGCTGAGGGCTATTGATAGGATAAATTTGAAAATAACTCACACGCTGGGTAGAATGTTCGTCTCGATCATAAAAGATTAATTCTGCGTTCTTATCGTTCGCCTCACGCAGCTTAAGTCGTCCTTGCTGAACGCCAAAATAAGTATCAACCTGATGAATTTCTCCGACATATGATGCCCCCAATGAACGTGCAATATCTAACGCCTTGTTAAAGCTCGAGATCGTTACCTTTACTTCAAGATTTTTAGGCATCTGAAATGATACATTGAGATACGTGGAGAGATATGTAATAAAGAAACTTTAGATCAGCGAGAGATGTCGATAATTTCATATTTAAATGTTCCAGCAGGAACACCTATCGTGACAGATTCTCCTTTCGTCTTCCCCATTAATCCTTTGCCGATTGGTGACGTAACTGAGATCTTATTCTTTTCGAAATCAGATTCTTCGGGTGAGACAAGGATATATTCAAATATCTCATTTGTTTTGAGATCTTTAAGTTTGACTTTTGAGAGGATATACACTTTGTCGTTTGGGAGTTCTTTACTTTCAATAATGCGAGCGCGAGCGAGTGTTTGTTCAAGCTTAGCAATGCGGAATTCAAGATGTTGTTGAGCTTCTTTAGCAGCATCATATTCTGCATTTTCAGAAAGATCACCGTGGCTTCGTGCCTCTGCGATCTTTTTAGCAATCTCTGCTCGCCCACTCAGTTTAAGCTCACGAAGCTCATTTTCTAACTCGACTAATCGCTCTCTCGTGAGATACACGATGCCGTTTGATTTATTTCCATTTCCCATACGAACTCCTTATGTCAATAGACTTACTATAAGTAAAAAGAAAAGCCATCATCCCGGTGATTCGGGATGGTGGCTAAAGACTATTTTCGTTACTATTAATCTACAATACTGAAAAGACAAAAGCAAGAAAAAAATTCAGTCATCGATTCTTCTCGATCAGGATCAAATGACCAAGCTTATCTCTCTTCGTTTTGAGGTATTTCTCGTTTAAAGAATGGGGTTCTGCTTCAAGGGGCACACGCTCAACGATTTCGAGACCGTAGCCGTGTAAACCTACTACTTTTTTCGGGTTATTTGTCATTAACTTAATCTCTCCAACTCCTAAATCTCGTAAAATTTGCGCCCCGATGCCATAATCTCTAAGGTCAGGGCGGAAACCGAGCTTTTCGTTAGCTTCGACAGTGTCCATCCCTTCATCTTGTAACTGGTATGCTTTAAGCTTGTTCATTAATCCAATACCCCGACCTTCCTGACGCATATAGAGAACAACACCGCAACCTTCCTTCTCGACCAGCTTCAATGCTGCAATCAATTGGTCGTTACAATCACATCGCAGTGATCCAAATACGTCTCCCGTTAAACATTCAGAGTGAACTCGTACTAACACTGCTTTCCCAGGCTGAATATCTCCCTTTACTAAAGCAATATGTTCTTTACTATCAGTTTCACTCTTATAAAGATGAGCTTCAAACGTTCCATACTTTGTTGGTAATTTTGTTGTCACAACACGGTGCACGAGTTTTTCCCTCTGCATGCGATACTCAATGAGATCCTTGACGGTTATGAGATGAAGATCGTGCCGCTCTGTGACTTGTAACAACTCAGGAACTCGAGCCATTGAACCGTCTTCATTCAAGATCTCGCACAGAACACCTGCCGGATACAAGCCAGCCAAATGACAGAGATCAATCACTGCTTCCGTATGACCGGTACGCCGCAGCACACCGCCTTCCATGGCACGCAAGGGAAAAATATGCCCCGGTCGCGCTAGGTCACTCGGCTTGGTTTGGGGATCGATCAGTGCGTGGACTGTTGCGTTTCGATCAAATGCAGAGACTCCAGATGTTGTACCATGAACATAATCGACTGAAACTGTGAAAGACGTTTCATGAAGAGACGTATTACTTTCGACCATCATATCGAGTGCGAGTTCTTTCGTTCGATGAGCAGTCAGAGCGGCGCAGATGATTCCTCCTCCCTTCTTCGTCATGAAGTTGATAACTTCAGGTGTACATTTTTCAGCAGGTATGGCAAAATCACCTTCATTTTCTCGATCTTCATCATCAACGATAATGACGATTTTCCCTTGCTGGAAATCTTGTATCACTTCTTCAACTGTACTAAATTTCTTTCGGCCCATAAAAAACATCCTCATAACAGGTTAGTTTGTCTTTCCAACATGCTCTGTTCCTCGTGAAATGCTAGAAACTGCTGACTTTTCCAATTTCACCTTGACGTTATCGGCAATTTGAACAAGCACAGTCTTCTCATCCAAACCAACAATTGTACCATGAACGCCTCCGGCTGTAATAATTTTATCTCCCTTTTGAAGACTCTCTAGCATTTTTTGCCGCTCCTTTTGACGTTTTTGTTGAGGTCTGAGAATCATAAAGTAAAAAATGAAGATGATCAAGCCGAACATGACCAGCGTGCTGAAGATGCCGCCACCGTTCCCGCCCTGTGGTGCCATTGCAAGTATCTCTAACATATTTGACTAATCCCCTGAATGAATGACTGTTATGTGTAAACTAATAACTCTTTGTGAAGAGTAAGAAGCTGTTCTTGCTTCCACTCATTAAATCTACCTTCTACGATTGCTTGACGTGCATGTCGCATAAGCCATTGATAAAAATAAAGATTGTGTGTCGTTGCAAGCTGCAAACCTGAAATCTCTTTGGCTTGAAACAGATGCCGAAGATACGCACGTGAATAATTCCGACAGGTATAACATTCACACGTCTCATCAACTGGCGTAAAATCATTCTTATACTGAGCGTTTGTAATGTTGAGTGAGCCATACTTGGTAAATAACATGGCATTGCGACCATTCCGTGTTGGCAAGACACAATCGAACAAATCTACGCCACGCTCAATTGCTTCAAGAAGATTCTCGGGAGTTCCAACACCCATCAGGTATCGAGGTTTTTCTTGAGGCAGAATTTCATTACAGAGAGCAACAATCTCGTACATTTGTTCTACTGGCTCACCAACAGCAAGTCCGCCAATTGCATATCCTTCAAAATCCATATCGCTGAGGACACTTGCAGAATATTCACGCAGCTCAGGGTAAACGCTCCCCTGTACGATAGCGAATAGCGCTTGTGAATGATCATACAGTGGAGAAGTTCTTCGAGACTGATCATGGCACCGTCTTGCCCAACGAAGTGTTAGGTCGTTTGAGTTATCTGCGTATTCCCTTTCACATGGGTATGGTGTGCATTCATCCAACACCATCATAATGTCAGAGCCTATGATACGCTGAATATCTATAACATTTTCCGGAGTGAATGTATGCAAGGAACCATCAAGATGGGAACGGAACTGCACTCCCGCTTCCTCTATTTTCCTCAATGGAGATAGACTAAAAATCTGATAGCCTCCACTATCTGTGAGTATTGGCTTCGTCCAGCTCATAAATTTGTGCAGACCGCCAGCTTCTTGAAGAACATCAGTGCCTGGACGTAAATACAGATGATACGTATTACAAAGAAGAATTTCTGTACCGGTCTCTTCCAAAACGTCATGCGGCATTGCCTTCACGGCACCCTGTGTCCCAACGGGTATAAACGCAGGTGTGTGAAAGGCACCATGATCAGTATAGATAACACCGCTGCGAGCATTACCATCTGTATGGCTAATAATGAATTTCATGGTATCAAAGTAAAGATTTCTCTCAGAAAAAGCAAAAGCCAACCGCTATATTTCGGAAGACATCTCATTGCTTTTCTTTCGAGTATAGAGGAAAATTACAATTGCCGATAGGATGCCACCAACAGCATCAGCAACCGCATCCCGGAGATCGAGTGTTCTGCCTGGTACGGATCCCTGATATAACTCTGTAAGAAGTCCGTACAACACGACAGTGACAACAGACCAAAGGATACGATTCCAGCTTATGCTTGCAGACGTCATTCGCAGCTCAAGTGCACGATACACTAATAATCCAAATACGAAGAAAACACCAGCGTGAATGAATTTATCATACTCCCAAATATCAAATACTGGAAACTTGCTCGAAGGGATTGCAGACAATACAAAAATAATAATTCCCCAAAGAATTGCTGGAAATTGATAGCAGAAAAAATGCGACGTAAAATTGCTCACGTAGCTCCTACACTCCTTTCGACACGTTGAATTGCTTCTGGAAGATAACTTTGAATGTCCATTGCCATGAGACTTTTTTCTCCGTATGTATCTCGTGCCATATCTCCTGCTAATCCATGAATGAACACACCGGCATACGCCGCGTCTGTACGAGTCATACCTTGTGCCCACAACCCGCCTATCAGACCGGCAAGAACATCTCCAGAACCGGCAGTCGCCATTCCGGGATTTCCCGTTGAGTTTATGTACACTTCACCACGTTCAGATGCTGTGACAGTCGGTGCACCTTTGAGCACGAGTGTAAGCTTGAATTGCTCTGCGACAGTGCGTGCTATCTCTACTCTGTTACGCTCAATGTCCTCTGATGGAAGTCCGATTAAACGAGAGAGTTCTCCTGTATGAGGTGTGATGATAACATCTTTGCTCTTATGTCGCTTTAACACTAAAATATTCTCAGCTAAAGCATTCAAACCATCTGCATCGATGAGTAATGGCTTATCGATCGTGCTGACGATCTTCCACACTAATTGCTGAGTTTCTGAGTCCCGTGATAGACCGGGTCCTACAATGACAACATCAGCCCAACGAACATGCTTTTGGATTTGCTCATAAGCAGAAAGACTAACACTTCCCTCTGAGGTTTCGTCTAACGGCTCTACCATGACCTCTGTAAGTTTCTTGGCAAGAATAGGATACACGGACGATGGTGTTCCAAGAATAACAGCCCCTGCACCGGCTTTCATTGCCGATGATGAAGTCATCGCCGCTGCACCTGTGAGTCCACGTGAACCGGCAAGAACAAATATCTTCCCGACACTATGTTTATGTGCATCAAAGGAACGTTTGGGCAAAACTCCACGGACATCTTCAACGCTTATAATGAACGTTTGAGATGCAGTCTTTTCGATAACCTCCCGAGGCATGCTGATATCAGCAACTTCAACTGCGCCAGCATGCTCTTTCCCCTTTCCAATAATCAATCCTATCTTTTTTAAGCCCATTGTTACCGTCAAATTTGCCTTTACAGCCACGTTCTCCACTACACCGTTGTCAGCATTCACCCCGGAGGGGATATCGATGCTTATTCTTGTTCCTTCTAACGTATTCATCTTCTCGATGACGTCCTTGTAAACACCCCTCCCTGCGCCGGAGAAACCCGTTCCAAAGAGCGCATCAACAAGAAAATTAGCCTGCGGGAGCTTGTTCAGCTTCTTAGCTGATGTTACTTCAATCCGACTCAGGCGGATGTCGTTCTTTGGTAGTGACTGAGTCATTTTTTTGATTGTTTCATAATTCACTCTCGCATCGCCTTTGATCTCACGTGCTCTGCCAACGATGATAATCAAGACGTTTGCACCACGATTGTAAAGATGCCGAGCTACAACGAAGCCATCTCCACCGTTATTCCCTTTCCCACAGAAGACAATCACCGATTTGCCAGATAGCGAGCCATAATGCTTCTCCATCCTCTCAACAACGCTTCTGCCGGCGTTTTCCATTAAGATCAAGCCGGGGATTTTGAGCTTCTCGATAGCATAGCGGTCACATGCCCGCATCTCAGCCGATGTGACAACGATTTCCACTTGATTATCGGAGATTGTTGATGATTGTGAGAATCGTGGATGGATAAATGCCAAGTTCAATCAGAGCAAACGCAGAGATCGTCAAGACTGCCATGCTTGCTCGCCGGAGTTCAAAGAACTTAGGCGAGCTTGCTTTGGATGTCGCTTCAACAAGTACCATCTCCCCTTCCTGAAAATACATCATCACTACTAATCGCAAGTAGTAATACACCGAAACAACACTTGTAAGAACACCGATGATGGCAAGCCAGGTTAAGTTTGCATTGATCGCCGCAACAAAGATGTAATACTTTGCAAAGAAACCGGCAAACGGCGGTATGCCTGCCAGTGAGAGCATGAAAATCGACATCAGCGCTGCGAGGAAGGGTCGTTTGCTTCCAAGTCCGGCATAATCATCGTACGTGAGATTCTTTTCTTCTTCACGCTCAAGAAGAGAGAGAATGCCAAACGCTCCAATGTTCATAAAGGTGTATGATATGAGATAAAACAAAATGCCATTCCATCCCATCTCATTTGCTGCGGCTAAGCCTATCAGCATGTAACCGGCATGTGCGACGCTCGAATACGCCAGCATGCGTTTCAGATTCGATTGTGCGATAGCCACGATGTTTCCGAGGATCATCGAAGCTGCTGCGAGAAGTGAAAGCACTGTTTTCAGCTTCTCAGCATTTTCAAATGGATGGGCAAAGACAAGCACAAACGCTGCGAAGGCAGCAGCTTTTGCGCCTGTCGACATGAACCCTGAAACGGTTGTTGGTGAGCCTTGATAGACGTCCGGTATCCACATGTGAAACGGCACAGCGCCAACCTTGAATGCAAATCCGACCAGCAGCAACCCAAGTCCCATCCAAAGCCATGACGAGGAAGAGAGCGTAGAAAAATTCTGCACGATGTATGAAATGTTTGTCGTGCCCGATGAACCGTAGATGAGGGCAATACCATAGAGAAGAAATCCCGTTGCAAAGGCGCCGAGCAGAAAATACTTCAAGGCTGATTCATTGGAAAGTAACCTCTTACGCATAAAGCCCGCAAGAACGTAGAGACAAATCGACATTAATTCCAAGCCTAAGAAAATGATGATGAGATCGGCAGCGTATGCCATGAGCATCATCCCTAATGTTGAAAAGAGAATGAGGAGATAAAACTCACCAAAGTTAATATGCTCTTTCTGGAGATAATCCCGTGAGAGGATCACCGTCAAGAGTGCTGCGATCACAAAGAGCGACGAAAACAAGCTCCCATATCCTCCAACCGTTAGCATTTGGTTAAATGCTGTACCGGTGAGATCGATAGTTCCCAGCGAGATCAGTAAACAGATCACCAACCCGACCACACTCACCGCGTAGCTTACCCCTTCGCTCTGCTTCATCAATGCTTCGATGACAAGGACGATAAGGGAAAGTGCGGTTAGCAACGTTATAGGCGCTATTGCCACTAATTCCGCAGGTACGATGCTCATCGAGTCAGAAATGATCACTTCGTGAAAAGGGTAGTTGTAAGAATCCTGTTATTTAATGGGATATTTAGAATGCATGCAAAATTATGAAAAATAAGATAAAGAAACAACCCTTCGAGTGCTGTCCTAATTTACTTTGATAGCCCAAGCAAAACTTTCCCCGTCATGCTGAAATGCTCTTGTTCAGCATCTAATTTGAGCATGCTCTGTTCAGATTCTCAACGAGTCATTGACCGAACGAAAGCATTTCGGAATGACAGGAAATCTGAAATTAGGACAGTACCACCCTTCGACTCCGCTCAGTGTGACGGGATACTTTCTTATTGGAGAGCCTCTACGAGAGTGTCTGAAAACCAAGCCTACCCGTCATGCCGACATGTGAGCGCCTTTGGCGCCATCCCGCGCTGCGGGACTTCAGGTCGGCATCTGTGCTCAGAAGGCAATGTTTAGATTCCGAACAATCCCGCCAAAGGCGGGACGGAATGACGGGGAGTGTTTTGGATAGTTTTCGGACAGATTCTACGACTCGTAGAGAAGTTCGTGACAATGAGTACTTTTTCAACACCCTGCTAAAAGATTTTCACCCATGTCTCTTATTGAATGCCGGCACTGGATTTTCGAATAATACTTGATATTCTCGCAAGAGAGTTTTATATTCCATTTGTGAGGTAGATTGAGGCGAGAGCATTCCGATAGAGCATACTGGCTTTTGAATAGTTATATCAAAGTTATCAATTCAACCGAAACTAATAGACACTAAAGAATGGACTCGCTCGTCCCGACTTGTCGGGATACTTCCTGCGCCCCGTTATATGCAATCTTGTATAGCACTGAATAATCTATAAATATGTTTACCCTAAATCAGTTGATTATAAAATGTTTTTTATTTTTTTGTTCTTAACACTACATTTTTCTTCATCAACGCAGACTGTAAAGACTATAACTAAACTAGAGTCGCTTCAAAGTCTCTACATAGAAGTTTACCGAGATAGCTCTAAACTTGGTAATGCAACGGGATTTGTCATCAAATCAAAAACTCAATATTATCTTGTTACAAATTACCATGTAGTCACAAAAAAGAACCCTATTAACAATCAATGGCTAGATTCTACACGACCTATTGCACCTAATAGAATCGTTATTGCACATCATGCAAACAAACTGGGAAATTATGTAATAAAAACAGAACCACTGTTAGACAAATCTGGAAACTCATTGTGGTATCAAAATAACATTAATAAGGAAATGGTTGATGTAATTGAATTACCTTTGAAAGACACTTTAGGTGTTAGTTTTTATCCTGTTAATTATCATTCATCAGCTTATGATAGTGTCCTAATTACTCCTACAGACAGAGTATTCATTTTAGGTTTCCCTTTAGGATTAAAAAGTAATTCTGAATTTCCAATATGGAAGTCTGGGCTACTAGCATCAGAACCCGACTTTGATCAAGATGGCAAACCTATTATTTGGGTAGATGCCATTACTTTTCCCGGCATGTCTGGATCTCCAGTTTATTTCATGAGCAATGAAGTAGTTACTCTTAAAGATGGAAGATCTGCTTTTGTAAGAGGTAATTCAGCGTTTATAGGTGTTTTTGCTTACTCGCATGCCTTTAATGTATACGGCGCCTTGTGGAAAGCTTCCTATTTAAGGCCTATATTTGATAAATTACCTTAAACTTTTTTAAGGAAAAGATTGCATACAACATTGCACTTGCGGCACGGCGTAAACACGCCGAACGCTGTGCACCATACTATCTAGCAACTTGAAAGGTGATCAACATGTTCTGCCCACATTGCGGTAAGAGTATCCGACTTCAAGACCAGAAGTTCTGCGACAATTGTGGCTTCGATCTTTCCAAACTTGCAAAAGGCGAAACATCTGAGCTGAAGAAGTTGATCGACGTTGCTCTCAAAGAACAACCGAAGTCTCCGGCGATTGAGAAACCTCAACCAGCGCCTGCTTTAATGAGTCAAGATTTACCCCCGCCTATCAAAAAAAGTTGGTGGAGAAATCTAACCAAGGCTCAGATCACGATTCTTATCATCGGTGGCTCGTTCTCATTGCTAATGTTGGTTGTGCTTGCCGCGTCACCATCTCAGATCGGATTGACTGGCACTCTCATTGGAGTGTCTACACTCATCCTTTTCACACTGTTTCTTGCATACAAAGCTCCCGTTTGGGGATGGGGCTGGTACATTCTGTTTGGACTAACGTTCAAGGGTGTGGAAAAAGCATATGATAAATACGGACTCTATCAAGGTGTACTCCAATTGTTTGCCGTTGCTCTCGCACTTTTCGTCTATTTCCTTTTCCGCAAGAAGTACTTCAAAAGGGTCAAGGTACTTTGGCGTCGCTCGCTCTATTCCGGTGCTATAGCTTTTCTCCTTGCGGTATTCATTACTCCCATTGTTGCATACTTCATTCCGACTCAGGATCAGAGAATTGCCGGAGTAATCCAAACCGAGGCTGGCGCATTGCAGAGCCATCTGAAAGATTTCACTGACCAAAATGAGAAGCTGTGGGCGCAGTTCATTTCTGAACCAAGCACTGTTCAAGACTATCGCACGAATCTTAAGGTCGTAGAGGGTGCGATTCCTCTCTACCGTCATAAGGACTCTGTGCTTGTCGGCGTAATGAGGAGGATCCACACTGGAATGCGGGAGATTTATGACGAGACAACTCCGGAACGATGGTCGCTGAGTTTTACTCCAAGTGACTTCCAGAGAATTGCCGACAGAACAGAAGGCATCGCAACGTTTGATCAGCTAATGTTGACGAATCTATTGTCGTACTACAGGTCTCTCATTGCTCGTGATGGGATGGATGATCACTACTGGGAGCGATATGAAGAGGCACAAGAGTCGCTTAACAATGCTGTCCAGGAATATGCTTCGCTATACAAGAAGTTCTTTGGCTACGATTTATCTAAGCAAATCGAGAACCAACAGTCAATCAGGTAGTACGGGACACAACAGCAAAACCACGACACTTGCTCTTTTGATAGGCTATGTTAGAACTCAGTTCAGAATCAGTTGTGCTCGTTCCATACCGTTTGGCGTGAAGAAAATCGATCTGTTGACATGCGCCAAACGGCACGGCGTAAACACGCCGAACACTGTGCACCATACTATCTATCAACTTGAAAGGTGGTCAAAATGTTCTGCCCAAATTGTGGTTTCATGATCGAACTCACAGACCAAAAATTTTGCAATAACTGCGGTTTCGATCTCTCGAAAGTTAGCAAAAGCAAACCTACTGAGCTGAAGAAAATGATAGACTTCGCTCTGAAAGGTCATTCATCAAAAACTCCCGAAAGCATTGAACCTAAGCCTACACCGAAAGAAAAGCCCAATCAAGTGAATCAATCGCAATCCAGAATGCAAGATGAGGCTGAAAAGCAACAACAGCCATCCGACAGTTCCACTTCACCTTCTGCTCATAAATGGAGAAGCCTCAACTCTCAACTTGGTGAACAAAAATGGTGGAAGTGGGGTATTGGTTGGGCAATACTCGGTTACATGTTTTTCTCTCCTCAGGCTTCTAAGGGATACGAATCCCTCGGCACAGTTGGTTTAGCCCTGCAGTTATTCGGTGCTCTCACTGCACTCGCATTGTACTTTTCCTTTCGACAGCGCATCTTGCTCCATACCATTCAAACCGTTTGGATCCGCTCTCTGATCTCGGGATTAATTTCCTTTGCGATCGTCTGGGTTATTCTCTTCCTAATTGGCAAGTTTGTCATAACAAGTCCATCTAACCTCAGTTCTCAAACACAGGATCATGAATCAAGAATCACCACCATTCAATTGGGTCTGCCCATTGACGTCGGTGAATCAAGACAATCAGTGAGGGCAAAACTTGGCAACCAAGATATAACCGAGACCGACTTCGACAGTTGGTTCTCTTATGGCATTATAACTGATTACAATCAGCTTAATCGTGTTAAGGCTATACACGCAACACGATTAATCAAAGGCACGAAATACACCGGAAAAGTCTTCGGTGTTCAGATCGGTGATATTCTGGACAAATGTCGATCCCTTTGGGGGAGAGAATACCTGAAGCAAGATACACCCTTCGACTACGCAAGGTTTCATTGGCACTATGGGAACTATTACATACGATGTGAAGTCTGGACGCAATCTGGGATTTGGACTGACTTCAACAACGAGGCATATTCAACAAACACAGTGAAGGATATCGTTGTATCTGATAGATCCCTTGAGAGCGACTAATCACGTACGTCTAAAGCGCGAACGAAAAATGAAATCTGACTCACGGAAAGATAAATGGGAAAGGTGGTTGAATATAATCCAGAACGACTTGTATGAACTACTGATGCTTCGCTATGTTTTCTTGGAAGTGCAGAAGATCATTAAGGCGAATCGGAAAATCCAAACTGATGGATACTTCTATGATTGGGTCGCTATAACCTACTCCAAAACAGCGTCCGTCTGCGTAAGACGTCAACTCGATACGGATTCAAGAACGATAACCCTTGGACGTCTACTTTCTGAGATTCAACGGACGCCGGCAATACTTAGCCTAAGTCGGTTTGAGAGTATGTATACGCAGGGTCTTAGCACACGCACAGAAGAGCAGAGAATATTCTACAATCTCGAAAAGAGAAGAGCAAAAAAGGAGTTCCAACAATTCAGTGGTAAGGTGAAGATGCACGTAGACCCCTCGCTTGTGTCTAACGATCTTATCCTGCTCAACCGAGCCTGTCGCCCGATAGTGAAATATGTCAACAAGCGAGTTGCACACCGAGACAAAAAGCAGTTCACTACTTTACCGACTTTCAACGACCTTGATACGGCTATTGATGCGTTGTATGATATGTTCAAAAAGTATATGCTCTTGTTACCTTGCGTTCAATTTGATTTTGTCATACAGCCCCAGTGGGATTGGAAGGAGATATTTAAGGTAGCGTGGATCGAATAGTCGTTAATCACCAGCACTGCGGCTATCACTTTAAAAATGGTCCCCGCCAGAAGTAGGTGGGATGAATTATATCTTGAACATGACAACTCAGGTTGCCCCGCCTTTGGCGGGAACAGCCTTTTCATAATATAAACGTTAGCAGCAATACCCATTCACAATGAAAGGAGAATTATATGCAACTAAGATTCCTGCTTTTGAAGTACGTTGTGGTCATCCTGCTATTGATTACATCGGTGATGGATGGTTGGATACCCGCCCAAGAGAAAGGAGTGCCGCCGACAAGAATCCAGACAAAGAAGATTCGGGTCAATGGAGTTATACTCAACTACATCGAACGTGGAAAAGGAACTCCAGTTGTCTTCGTGCATGGCACGCTTGGGGATTACCGAACATGGGATGGCCAACTTGAGGCGTTCTCCAAGAACTATCGGGTCATCTCACTGAGTCGTCGGTATCATTACCCCAACAAGTGGACCAAAGATTCGACGGATTTTTCTGTCAACATTCATGCACGGGACCTTGCCGCTTTCATTAAGGCGCTCAAGTTACCCCCAGTTCACCTCATCGGCCATTCGTATGGGGCATTTATCTCTTTTCTGGTGGCTCGAGATCACCCAGAACTCATACGCTCACTCACATTGGGCGAACCGCCGATGATGCCGTTGCTGAAAACGACACCCGAAGGTGACTCTCTCCTAGCCGTGTTCACCCAAACATCGATCGTGCCTTCTGGAGAAGCATTCAAAAACGGTAACTACGAGGAGGGTGTACGGCGATTCGTGAATGGCATTCTGGGAGACAGTTCGTATGAGAAACTTCCGCTACCAGCTCGTAAAAGTATGATGGATAATGCCAAAGAACTCAAAGGTGAGACATCATCACCTGACATCTTCCCACCAGTCACGTGCGAGGATGTGCAAAAAGTGAAATCTCCCACCTTGTTGCTAGACGGAGAGCGCAGCCCAAAGGTGTTTTCTATTATCAATAACGTGATTGAGCGTTGTCTGGTTAACAAAGAACGTGTGGTCATCGCAGCTGCGTCCCATGGATTGGAGTTCGAGAATCCTCAAGCCTTTAATGAAAGCGTGTTTGCATTTCTAGGGAAGCACTGAATGCTCGCTCAAGTCCAATGGGCACTGTGGCTAACAATTAAAGAAGCTCCACGCCAGAAGTAGGCGGGAATAGAGATCTCCCATCTCACTTGTAAATGATTGTTGTGCGTTATACGCTCCCTGAAGTAATCGTTCAACTTTCGATTTACAAAGAGATTTCGTATTTTGTTCAGCAATGCAGAACATTTTTGAAATAGAAAACTCGGTTCGCAACCAGACTCAGATTGGGGATAAGTCATTTCATTCTTGGTATCAGTTTGTCCTCGGATACCCACCGCACCTCGTTCGCTATTACATCTACAAGTTTGGAATTAACTCTGGGCACCTTGTCCTAGACCCGTTCTGCGGAACTGGTACGACCAATCTTGAGTGCAAGAAGCTTAATATAGATTCCCTTGGTCTCGAAGCCAACCCTGTTGTGTATTTTGCTTCCCGTGTAAAAACGGACTGGAACATTTCAACGTCTGAGCTTCGCCAAGCTTTCAGAGAAGTCATCGCAACTGCATCTTCATCGCTTGACAAGTATGGGCTATCCGAAGATGTTTCCTTGTTCGTTCAACCCAACAAAGGAAAGCCTCTTTCGGCTGAGCCAACATTGAGCAAAGACCAGCGAGCAGTATTGCCAAAAGACTTCATCAGTCCAAAGCCGCTCAGACGGGTGCTTATCCTCAAAGAGTGCATTGAACAAGTGAACGATGATAAGATTCCAGATTTGTTCTTGCTTGCGCTGGCAAACCTTGTCGTCAATCACGCTGGAAACGTTGCATTCGGTCCAGAGATTTACACTACGAACCCCCAAAAGGATGTTCACATTCTCGATTTTTTCTACAAACTTGTCGACCGAATGATCTGCGACCTCGATTCCCAACCTGCAATTGCGGGGACGGCTGAAATCGTATACGGCGACGCAAGACGTGTATCAGATTGCTTCCCCACCCACTTAAGCGAGGTTAACTTTGTAATCACTTCACCACCATATCCTAACGAGAAAGACTACACACGCACTACTCGTCTCGAAAGTGTTATTCTCGGACTCGTATCCAGTAAGCAAAGCCTCCGCACTCTCAAAGAGCAGCTTCTCCGCAGCAACTCTCGAAACATCTTCGTCACCGACAACGATCAAGACTACGTCAAGTCCTTTGACTCTATCAACAGAATTGCCAGAGAAATCGAAGAGAAGCGGATTCATCTCAAGAAGACATCGGGTTTCGAGAAGATGTATCACAAGATTGTCAAGCATTACTTTGGCGGTATGTACCGACACTTTCAAACTCTCAAGCCACTCTTGTCACCCGAATCTCGGCTTGCCTACGTCGTTGGCGACCAGATGTCGTTCTTCCGCACACATATCCCCACTGCCAAGATTCTTGGAGAAATAGCAGAATCGCTCGGCTACAAAGTCGAGGAAATCGAACTCTGGCGAACAAGACTGGCAACAGCAACCAAGATTCAAATCGAAGAAAACGTCCTCATCCTCCGAACTTGAACGAGGACAAACTGTCGATGCCAATAAACCAGCGTGAGAAAGACTATGACCGAATCATAACCAGTCTTTTCAACTCAAAGTTCAAAGAAGGCTCTTCTGAAATCGACTTTACCAAGGATGAGCTTGTTTCAGTTGCCAGAAAGCTCAAGATCACGCTTCGAAACCCTCCCGACGTTGTCTACACCTATCGCTCACGTGCGAATCTTCCCGAAGCAATTCTCGACAAGGGCAACTGGGTCATCAAGCCAAAGGGCAAAGGTCGTTTCTCGTTTCTAAAATCAAAGCGCAAGCCTTTCGTTGACATTCAAGAGGGCTTGCACGCCATTGAAATTCCCAATGCACTCCCTGAAATTGTCGAAAAGCATGCATCCGAAGATGAGCAAGCTTTGCTTTCATCAATCCGCTACAATCGCCTTGTAGACATTTTCACCGAGATCGCCTGCTTTCATCTTCAATCTCACATCCGAACGACCATTGAGGGCGAAGGTCAAATCGAAGTTGATGACCTGTACGTTGGCGTCGACACCGATGGTACCGAGTATATTCTTCCTCTCGAAGCAAAGAGTGGGGACGACCGAGACAAACTCGGCTGGATTCAGATTTCGAATATGGTCAAGTTCTCACGCCAGAATTTTCCCAAGCTCAAGTGTCGCCCGATTGCAGCGAAACCGGCTGGTCACAATAAAATCTATCTTATCGAGTTTGATAGTAACCCAAATTCAGAAGAAGTAAGCATCGTGCAAATCAAGCTGTATAGACTCAAGAGAGAGAAGAAAAAGGGGGCGCACTACGGATAGGACCGACAAAGATGTACGTAACATGAAAAAACCTTCTCTGCTAACAGCCGAACAAATCCTTGCAGATCATAAGCCAGCAGTACGTGCTCTCGTAAATAAGATTCGAACGACTGTCAAGAAGACAATCCCCGATGCCGAAGAACGGGTGTATCCGGTTTGGCGGGGGATCGGCTTTCGCCACAAGGAAGCAGGATACTTTTGCGGTGCTTTTCTGTACGAAGACTCTGTAAAAGTCTATTTTGAGCACGGCAAAGTCTTACCCGATCCCGATCATTTGTTTACAGGCAAAGGGAGTCAAACCGGACAAATACTCATCCGGACGTCGAAGGACATACGAGTTGAGCCTTTTAAAAATCTTTTGAAAGAAAGTATTGAGTTCAGGAAGAGTTTTGTACAGAAAAGCAAAATCCGATAGGCTCATTGAGAACGATCCCGCTTGCAATTTAAGAGAATTAGTTTATATATAGTGGCAAGTGGGAAGGCATTGTTGTTACGAGCGTTAACGCATAATCATAAGGAGACTGATATGAAAACATCCTCGTGGTATCGAAGAACATTGAAAACGGCTGCGATAATCGTTTCATTATTCTTGCCGCTCATGAATGCCGCTGCAGGCGGGAAAATCGGGATTTACGGAGTTCGCATGGTCCCTTATGGCGTAGACGCAGAAAAATACAGTGATCCTGGATGGGGCGGAGGACTCCATGCCGTCATTCCTCTTCCCGCAGCCTCCAACCTCATCGCCGGAACCGCAGGGTTGGAAATTATCAACCTTCTCAGTGAATTTGAAACCTTTACCGACAGGAGTACACTACTGAGGGTCGAGCAGCACACGGATCAGACCTATGCTCGTTTGTACATCGGGGTACAAGCTGGCGGCCATGGCAACGGATTCTTGCGCCCACACGCCGGACTTAACATAGCACTCGTTTACTATGAATTCAGAATAGACCTTACGGTTCCAGACGATTACGACCGTGAAAGAGACATCCGCCAAAATCTGGATCAACGGGGTAAAGCTGCCTTTGGCTACGATGTGAACCTCGGACTTGACCTCAACTTCTCCAATACAATTGCGCTGGACGGGGGCGTGAGGTATTTGAAAAGTATCTCTCTGCCTCAACAACTTGGAGAAGGCACTGTGCGAATTCATCCGCAATACTTTCAAATCTATCTTGAGGTAGGTGCATCGTTTGAGATGATCAAAAAACCTTGACTCGTGTAGACAGCAATTACATGATCGGCGAAACAATTTCACATTACAAGATTGTAGAGAAGCTCGGCGAAGGTGGGATGGGCGTTGTGTATAAAGCCCAGGACACAAAACTTGACCGGCTCGTTGCTCTTAAGTTTTTACCTCAACATCTCTTGTCCGATGCCACGGAAAAAGAACGGTTTATCCATGAAGCAAAAGCAGCCTCGGCATTGAGCCATCAGAACATCACGACAATTCATGAGATCGATGAATTTAATGGGAAAATGTTCATCGCTATGGAGTATTGTGAAGGCAGAACCCTGCGAGAGCTTATTGGGCGGGAAGAACTTTCTGTTACGCACGTGGTGGAGATTGCAATTCAAATTTGCGAAGGTTTAACACTTGCGCATGAGAAAGGAATCATCCATCGTGATATAAAATCCGACAACATCATGCTCAATCACCGAAATCAGGTCAAAATTATGGATTTCGGAATAGCGAAGTTAAAAGGAGCAAGCAAGTTAACCAAGACTGGCTCAACCTTGGGAACAACAGCGTACATGTCGCCTGAACAAGCACGGGGGGAAGAAGTCGATCATCGATCGGACATCTTCTCATTTGGAGTTGTCCTGTATGAACTTTTGACCTGCAAGCTACCTTTTCGAGGTGAGCATCAAGCTGCCATTATGTATTCAATTGTCAACGAAGAGCCTGCACCAATTGCTCGTTTCAATGAAAAAGTCTCTACGGAACTCGTGCGCATCGTTACAAAAGCGCTGGCGAAAGACAGAGAAGAACGTTATCAACACATTGATGATCTCTTAGCCGACTTACGACGAGAGAAAAAGAATTTAGAGTATGCGAAGATGACACATGTTTCGACAATTTCTGGAACCGCTGAAGTACAAAGAGTTCATAGTAGGATAGCGTTTAAGTATGGTATCTTTGTAGCAGTTGTCATGCTAACAACCTTCCTCGTCTATTTCCTGTTCTTAAGACAGGAAGAGGGAATAGATTCAGTGGCGGTTTTACCACTGGTCAACGCCAGTGCCGATCCAAATACAGAATATCTAACTGATGGTATCACAGAAAACATTATCAATAGCCTTTCACAGCTTCCGAATTTACGCGTAGTTCCTCGAAGCACTGTCTTTCGTTATAAAGGGGAGAAAGTTGATCCTGAAGAAGTGGGTAAAAAGCTCAATGTTCGCTCGATCTTGACGGGTAGAGTGCTGCAGCGAGACGACTATATCAATCTGCAGATGGAACTGATCGATGTTGTCAGACAATCGCAGTTGTGGGGCAAGCAATACAACAGAAGGTCTACAGATGTTCTCTCCTTGCAGGAAGAGATTGTTAGAGAGATTTCAACCACGCTGCAGCCAAGGCTTGGTGGAGAAGAAAAGAAGCAGCTCGCTAAAACTCAGACTGCAGATGATGAAGCCTTCCGTCTCTATTTGAGAGGACGCTATCACTGGAATAAACGATCGCCGGAACACTTAAGAAAAAGCATTCAATACCTCGAAGAAGCATTATCGAAAGATCCTGGATATGCCAAGGCGTATGCAGGCTTAGCCGATTCTTATATCATCCTTGGAGACTTTAACGTACTCCCGCCCAAAGAAACCTACCCAAAAGCAAGAGAAGCTGCGATGAAAGCTTTGGATCTCGATACAGAAATTCCTGAAGCTCACACATCGCTGGCGTATGCACTTATGCACTACGATTGGGATTGGTCGGCAGTAGAGAGAGAATTTCATCGTGCGATTGAACTTTCACCGAATTCAGCTCAAGCTCATAGCTGGTATGCTTTGTACCTATCTCTGATGGGACGATTTGATGAAGCTGTTACAGAATCCCAGCAAGCTTGCCTCTTAGATCCTTTTTCAGCGGTAATACGAACTGATGCGGGGCTTACATTATATTTTGCAAGGAAGTATGACCTTGCGATAAATCAGTGTCGTGAGGCACTCGAATTAGATCCAACATTTGTCGTTGCTAATATTCCCCTTGGGGGAGCTTACGTTCAAAAGCAGATGTATCCGGAGGCAATCAAGGCATTTCAAGACTTGATTCTGGCTTCGTCGCTCGCGACTTCGAAAGCACACCCAGTTCCTATTGCTGCTCTTGCCCATGTGTACGCTCTATCCGGGAGAAGTGAGGATGCGATGAACATGATTGAGTTGCTACAAGAAAAATCCAAAGAAGAGTATGTTGCGCCTTACTGGATGAGTATTGCGTATGCAGGACTTGGAAATTCCGCGGAAGTCTTTAGGTGGCTTCAACAAGCCTATGAAGAAAAAGATGGTTCCATCATTTTCTTGAAAGCTGAATCCATTTTTGACAAATGGCATTCTAATCCCCGATTCACAGCGCTCTTGAACAAACTCGGATTTGAGAGATAATCGATTCTATGCTAAAATTTTTTTCTGGGCTGTAATGGTCCACAGCTATGTGCCTAAGCACTATGGTGCGCAGACATACGTCAATGGTCGCATACAACAGACCGAGAGATATCCCTGATCGAGGACGAGGATGTGACTGACATCCCAAACAGTCATGCATTTTATATAACGTAGGAAAGGCTGTTGGAGAACTTAAAAAGTTCGTTCCATACGCAACCATTCCGTTTCACTCAATTCGTTGGCTACTGCACGTTCCCGCTGGAGTTATGAAAATTGAAACAATTTTCTTATACTTCCCACCGAGTAAAAAAGTATGCTCCTAAATATAAAATGAACCTTGTGAAGACATTCTTTACCAAGTACTGGTCTATTCACAATTGGAGGTCACTTGTCCTGTTTCTCCTTTTTGTGCTTCTCCTCATTGGATGTGCACACTACGGAAGAAGAATCAGACTTGGAAACGTAGAATTCTTTTACACACCGGTCATCAGCGCAGTAGAAGCTGAAAATTTTGGCAACCACCTCGTCAAACGAGGCTTACCTACAGACAAGCATATTATTCTCCAGTTGGATAGAGTAGAGAGAGTCTTCGAGTTACGGTATATCATCCTTCGAGGAATGCAACAAGACGATAGATTCTTGGAGCGTTTGATGGTAGCAGTGAGTACCGTCCCCAAGGAACTCTACCCCGGCGCCAAGATCAGGGTCTTTGTTACCGATGAAGATCTGAAAACAATACGGGAGATGAAAATATGATCTGCGCTCTAATCATTTCTGATGAGACTCGACAGCGGAGTATTCCTTCATCAACTCTACAAACTGTCGGAACAAATAATCGCTATCGTGCGGACCGGGAGAGGCTTCAGGATGGTATTGCACACAAAAGATGGGTAACTCACGATGGCGGAAGCCTTCGTTTGTCCCATCGTTCAAATTCACATGAGTAATTTCAATGTGAGAAGGATCGAATGACTCCGGATCGACGGCAAACCCGTGGTTTTGCGTGGTGATCTCAATTTCGTTGGTCAGCAGATTCTTCACAGGATGATTCGCTCCGCGATGACCGAATTTTAGTTTGAATGTTCTTCCTCCCAACGCAAGTGCCAGCAACTGGTGCCCAAGGCAAATCCCAAAAATCGGTTTTGTCCCAATCAATCGTTTGATCGTTTCAATTGCATAGGTAACTGCGGCTGGATCGCCCGGACCATTCGAGAGAAAAATTCCGTCAGGATTCAATGCCAACGTCTGATCGGCAGTAAAGTCGGATGGAACGACCGTAAGTTTGCAACCGTAACTCGTTAATCGTCGTAAGATGTTTCGCTTCACGCCATAGTCATAGACGATAACATGAAACCGCCCTCCATCGTTCTGATGATTCACACTATTCGGGTGAAGTGCAAAGGGCGTCCTATCAACCTGATCCCACTCGTAAGGCTCTGAACATGTCACGTTTCTTGTCAAATCCAATCCTGTCATCCGAGGAGAGTGTAAAACTTTGTTCAGTAAACTTTTGTCGTCAAAATCGATTGTGGAAATAATCGCCCGCATCGCCCCCACATCGCGGATGATCTTCGTGAGCATCCTCGTATCGATTCCCTGGATCGCCATGATCTTGTGCTTTTTGAGCCACGAGCCGAGACTTTCCTTTGCTCGGAAGTTGCTGTGGTATTCAAAATATTCTTTCACGATGAAACCGGAAACCTGGGGGCAGCAGCTTTCGATGTCGTCAGGGTTCACGCCGTAATTGCCGATGAGAGGATAGGTCATGGTAACAATCTGACCGCAGTATGACGGATCGGTGAGGATTTCCTGGTAACCGGTGATGCTCGTGTTGAACACGACTTCGCCGGTCACTTCTCCTTCAGTCCCGAAGGATTCTCCGGAAAATATTACACCATTTTCTAAAACAAGCTTCGCTTTCATTATCAATACTTATCACTCATACAACAAAGCCGTCTCAATTTCTCAAGACGGCTTCAGGTTCATTCAAACTTCTGTACCCGTTGGCTGGATTTTCAACGCTGGTATGTATCGCTTTCCCAGCTCATACGCACCAAACAAGGCTGCCACATAGAAGAAATCTCCAAGCAATGTATTTCGGAAGAATGGGATTGCAGCAACATAACATGCGATCAATCCATCCACCGTATGCGGATATGCAACCTTCGATGAGACCCACACGCCAAAATTTGTTACGACGAAGAACAGGATAGACCCTACAAGCGTAGCGCCAATTGTCTGTCCGATTCCTCGATGATTCCGCAGCCAGAGTCCAATAAAGCCTATGGCAATGAAGCTCGCATACACCCACGCCATCCCCGTATAGAATCCAAGGAAATAGTCGCTAATGAGCATCGCTACGAGAGGAACGATGAATGTATACTTCTTGTCAAGATAGACGCCGCTGAACAGCGCGAGAGCTGTTATTGGAGCGAAATTCGGTGGATGCGGTATCAAGCGAGAGAGAACCGCTAAGGCAATCAGTGTGATAGTAAAAAGGTATCGAGCCATAGTAACTTCCTTATATGTTAGTGAAATGTCCTGTTTCAGTCAAATACACTTGTTGAACAATATTCTGAGGATACTCGATTGGAAAAAGTTTAGGTTGACAACTCTCTACGAGACCGTAGGTCAACTCGTTAAGATGAAAAATTGTTGTAAGTATTTCCAGACTATCAACAATCCGTGGACCCGGTCGACTAAAATATGATGATCCATCCACAACAAACAGATTATTATTTTTGACCGCTGAAAGTCTTTCTAGCATGGGATTTTTAAGCACTGAGATTTCCCGTAGCGTTCTTTCTATTGAAAATCCGCAGCACATCACAACGATGACATCAGGATTATACGAAAGTATTTGATTCCACGCAACTTGGCTCGATGGTTGGTGTTTTCTTCCAAGAGCATCAGAACCACCAGCAAGTTCTACTAGCTCAGGAATCCAATGTCCGGCACAAAAGGGAGGATCGAGCCATTCTAAGCAGAGAACTCGTTTCCGTTCCAGCGTTTGTGTAAGCTTTCTGACTCTTTCAACTCTTCCCTGAAGCTCATTCACAACATTGTTTGCTTTAGAAATTCTTCCTGTGAGTCGACCGACTTCCAAGATGTTCTGAAATATCCCCTCTAACGATTGTGGCTCAAGATTAACAACCTTCGGTTTGCTTTTGATCTTCTGGGCAACACGAAAAACATTATCATACGACACGGCACAAACCGTACAGAGCTGTTGAGTAAAAATGATGTCCGGTGAAAGACTGTCGAGCAGCTCGACGTCAAGCTGGTACAACGTTCCAATATTCTCAAGCTGTTGTCGTACTCGGAAATCAATTTCAATACTTGATAGAGCGGGCGATATCTCGGAACGAGTAACTTTCGGCTTCGTCAGAGCTTCAGGCGGATAATCGCATTCGTGCGTAACGGCAACAACCTGATCGCCGAGACCAAGGGCAAATAAGATTTCTGTGCTGCTTGGCAATAAGGAGCAGATTCTCAAATTTTTCTTAGAGTCTACATTCATATCATTACATACGATTTGCTTAAAAGATAGCAGTTACGACAACCACAAGCAAACGAATTTCAGACGGGCATCAGATCACAAAAGTAAAATGAATCTCTCAACACAACTTCGCCAATCGTACAAGCTATCCGTGATTTGAAGAACGGTGCATCGAAAACGAACGAGTGAAATTCACCATTCTCGCCACATGGATCAATGGTCGGCGGAAGATCATGCAAAAAGTTTTTATCGTAGATTCTTCCCGCAAATGTTTTATCAAGAACCTTAGGGTCAGTGCAAACGACAACCGCCTTAAAGCCATTCTCGATGAACGCACGGGCAAGCTGAGTAGTGTTCTTTTTCCAAATCGGGAAAATTGCCTTCATGCCTATGTCCGACAAAAGCCTTTCACGGTATCGCCGAATATCCTCCAGGAAAATGTCTCCAAAAACTACCGATGCAATGCTTTCCTTTTGAGATTCAGTAAGAGCATCACGCATTTTCGATTCATACTCTTGATTAGAAGCGCCTTGCGATATAAAAACTTCCCTCAATGGTAAACCAAGCGCTTCTGCCTGGCGTTCAAGCAACGTGCGACGCACACCGTGCATACTGATGCGATCATATCCCTCAGTTACTGTCGTAAGTAATGCAGTGATTGTGTATTGCTGTGAGTTGTGAATCTCATACAGTGCCATGGCACTATCTTTGCCACCGCTCCAGGAAACAAGGACGCGCTCTTTTTCCAGAGGAATGCCTTCTGCGCATTTCACAATGAAATCCCTGTGCTCAGATAGACTCCCCTTCCCCGTGTGGTAAAGCCGTTTATCTCTGCGTACCTCGTGTTGAAAACATTTTCTATTCTTGCACCGATGGAAAAATGGCTGCTGAAAGTAAATCTCTGGGAGAAATCTAACAGAGTATAGTCAGCAACAGGCACTGTCCCTAAAGCGCCGTAAGGACCAAGTTTTGATTCATAGTAAATATCGCTCCGGGAGCCTACATATCGTACATCAATCCTCAGAGCAAGCTGCTCGATAGGCTTGTAGGTCAAACTGAGGTTGGCGGTGTTAGGTCTTCTCACTAAGCCCAACGTTTCCACTTCCTTCGTGATGAAAGCTCCGTTGCTGTACACTTGCACATGATTGCCACCGGTCTGTGAAGTGTCTATGTTCGACGGATCGTATGTCAGCTTCCCGCTGACCAAACTGAAGTTGCCTGAGAAAGACAACTTATCACTTATTCTGGCATTCAGTGTAAACTCAACACCGCTCGTGGTCTGCTTGCCAACATTTAAATACGTATCTCCCCTGAAATCATCACGCATCCAATCGCTGCCAAGGGTATCGATGCCAATATTTTTATCCCACAGGTAAACATTTTCGATAGCATCTTCAACTTCGGCATTGAAATAAGCAACAGCTACGCTCGCACTGCTGCTGATTGATTGTTTGAAGCCGATTTCGTATGAAACAGATTTTTCCGGCTTGAGATTTTTATTCCCCCTCGCGATGGGTGAAGTATAGTATTGATCGGGTGCATTGATTTGATAGAGCGATGGCGCATTGAAACCGATTGAGTGGGAAGCATACAGCAATACGTTATCACTGATTCTCAATGAAGGATTGATTTCATACGTAACATTGTTACCGTAGGTGCTGTGATGGTTCAATCTTGTACCGAGAGCAAGAGAAAATCTGCTGAATGATTCATCAACTAAGCTTCCGTTCAGATCGATGTGTGCGAAAAGATTCTTGGTAGTCGCATTCAAATCCAATGTATCCAAATCTGTTCTCGACTCATACACACCAAAGATGCTTCGGGTATAAAAGTAGGTTTTTGAAGTCATTGTCTCCCGATATAAACCTACTCCGAAGACACCCTCGAAACCTTTTAACCTTAGATTTGTCTGGATCTCATTTGTCGATATGCTCCCTTTCCACGTGCCATCGAAATATGTATGATCGGTGCTTCCTAACCTGTCGATCACAGTAGAATCATCCACGGCGACTCTTTTCATGTCCGAATAACCGCCAAGATATTTGAGATACACATCGTTACTAATTTTGTAGGCTGCACCATAGGTGAATAAATTTCGCTTGAAATCGAGAGTGTAATTATCATCATCCCTGTAAGCACCCTTGTCGATGTCTGTCTTATCTCTGGTATGTTTGTACGAAGCGTAGACATCGAACCGGTTGTCCTTAAAGCCGAGTTTTCCGATGACATCCCTCTTGTCGAAGCCATCCTTATCACGATTTTTGAAAACATTAGGATTCGTCACCGTATCTACGGTCGCATCAAGACCTTTGATGTTGGAGTTGCTGATCTCTCCATTGATATAGAGGCCGTTAACATCGGTATAATTCAAAAACACATTTTCCGAAAATGCTGAAGTCCCGCTTCCGAATGTTCCTGTTCTCAACTCGACATCGGTATTGAATCCCGGTTTTCTATTCTTCTGCGTAAAGATGCTTACTACACCACCAATTGCGGATGAGCCATATAACGTGCTATGCGAGCCTCTGACAATCTCAATCCGATCAGAGCCAACAAACGACAATTCTGATAGATCAAGCGCGTTGTTCACACCAGAGGGATCGGTGATACGAACTTCGTCAATCATCATCATTGTCTGATTACTGGCAGCTCCACGAGTGAAAATACTCTGGATCATACCAGGATTTTGCCCGGCACCAACAATATACATTCCCTCCTGGTGTGAGAGCAATTCCCCCACACTATGGTAAATGGAACTGCTCAATTGATCTTTTGTGATGAGACTAACGCTCCTACCAACATCGGAAAGATTTTTATCACTCCGTGTTGCAGTGATGACAACCTCTTTAAGTTGGTACATCTTCGTCGTGTCTTTCTGGTCCTCACCTGCAAAAACTACCAAGCTAAAAATATATGAAAAAAGCAGTGCAGTCATTACTGTACGATTCTGCATAATGGTGATCCTTTCTATGCTGTTAAAATGAATTTCTTTGTGAAATGCATATCCTAACTCAACCCCTTTGATCCCCATTCTCTTCTAAAAGAGAAGGGGGCAGGGGGATGAGTTCCAACAGTCGCATGATAGCAGATTATCTTTACACCTACAGTGTGTACCATCAGTTAGTAATTTTTATTGAAAATAAAAAACCCAACCTTTCCGCCTTCGGCGGAAAAGCTGGGCTATCAGTAAATCTTTACGACCCATACCTTCCCTCGAAGGTTACAACAGGTAACAACGTTGGTCGGTCTCCTGGCTTATCCACTTCTCTGACGTCTTCCCATGGCGCCTCGGGCGTCACAGTGACATTTGTCAGAACTACATCGTAGGATTCACAGTTGCGGGGCAGCTTCCGACTTTCCCGCCGCAGGCGGGATCACGGAATTCCCTGTTTCGCCCCGATCCCGGCGAAGTTGGGATCGGGACACCAACACACTATGACAAAGAACTAAGCTTAGTACAAATATACCACAACAAGATCAAGAAGTCAAGAAAAAAAATATCAATACCCGACCGCTACGCCGCCCTCTCGAGAATCAGTACCACCTAAGATAACTCCTTTTTCATGATCGATATATAGTGCCTCCAGCGCACCAGTGGCTAATGGTCGTTCTCGCAAAGTATGACCCATTGCTTCGAGATTATTGAGAACATCTGCGGGAAATGAAAATCTCTCATAGATTAGCGTATCAGGAAACCATTGATGGTGGAAACGAGGAAGCTCAACTACTTGTTGGATGTTCATCCCAAAATCTACCACATTGACGATCGTTTGAAAAACAGTCGTGATGATGCGTGAGCCACCCCGTGCACCGAGGGTCATGATAGGTTTCCCATCTTTCAACACGATGGTTGGGCACATCGAGCTGAGCATCCGTTTTTCTGGCTCTATGGCATTCGCTTCACTGCCGAGGAGTCCGTAAATATTCGGCACACCCGGTTTCGCACTGAAGTCATCCATTTCATCATTGAGGAAAAAACCGGCTCCGTCAACAATAACTTTGCTGCCAAAAAGATCATTTAACGTGTAGGTTGTAGAAACGATATTTCCTTCTCGATCAATAACGCAGTAGTGAGTTGTGTGGTCGCCTTCGTTGAGGTAGGTTCGGTCGCCGTGATGTACAAGCGAACTTTGAGTTGCAGCGAGTGTATCAATCTCTCGTCGGCGCTTCTCCGCATAGCTTTTCGAGCTTAATGCCTCAACGGGAACATCGACAAAATCGGGATCGCCCATAAATTCAGCACGATCGGCGTAAACTCGTTTCATCGCTTCTACCATCGCATGAACTGATCGTGATGAGTGGAAGCCCCACGAGGAAAGATCGTATCCTTCCATGATATTCAAAAGCTCAAGTAAGCACAAACCCCCTGAACTTGGCGGAGGAACCGTTAGTATTTCGTACCCTCGATACGATCCTTTCAGAGGTTGACGCAGAACCGCTCGATATTCCGTAAGATCATCCTCGGTAATCAAGCCACCTCCTCGCTGCATTTCTTCCACAATCAGCCGTGCCGTCGTGCCACGATAAAATCCATCTACTCCATCTCGTTGAATGCGCCGTAATGTCGACGCCAACTCTGGTTGCTGTAACGTATCGCCCTCTTTGTACAATCGACCTTCCTTTGTCAACGCCTCTTCAGTCGAGGGAAACGATAATAAAATATCTTTATAGTCCTCCAAAGAACCGGCAAGGCGATCATCAACTTCAAATCCATGCTCTGCTAATTGGATGGCAGGGTCAATGACATCATGCAACTTCATTGTCCCAAATTCATCCAATGCTTTGATGAAACCTGCAACAGTACCAGGCACACCGACAGAGAGATGTCCATCGACACTCTTATCAGTGACATTCCATGCACTATCGAGATACATTGTACGAGTAGCTTTCTTGGGGGCTTTCTCACGGAAATCAACGGTCACAGCTTCTCCATCATGCGATCGTATAAGCATGAAGCCTCCACCGCCAATATTTCCAGCCTCAGGAAACACAACAGCGAGAGCAAAACCAACTGCAACAGCGGCATCGACTGCATTACCGCCTCGTTTCATGATCTCAACGCCAACTTCGGATGCACGTTGGTGCGCAGAGACTACCATCCCCTGCTTAGCACGCTGTTGTGAACAATGGATTGTTCCTTCTATGCGTGGAAAGAATAGTGCTACCGCTATGACAACGACTGTCCCACCATTAGATGAATACATTGCGGTGAGAAAGGAGTCCAAATTCTTGCAAACCCAATGAAGTACGTTCATCGGGGTATAGAAGTGAGGTAGCAGTTAAAAGGGCAAATCCTCTTTCTCGGTTTCTTGAGGCTCCTCCGTCATTGGTTGTTCCACTTCAGCTACACCTACTCCCTTGGCATCAAGCATGATAAGATCGTTAGCAACGATCTCGGTTGTGTAGCGTTTCACGCCCGTATTCTTATCATCCCAAGAGCGAGTCTGAAGTTTCCCTTCTACGTAAATCTTACTCCCCTTCTTGAGATATTGTCCACAGATCTCGGCAAGTTTCCGCCAAGCGACGATGTTGTGCCACTCGGTACGTTCCTGAAGATTACCATCTTGGTCTTTCCAGCGCTCATTCGTTGCTATAGAAAATTTAGCAACAGCCACACCGGAAGGTATGTAACTAAGCTCAGGATCTTTTCCGAGGTTTCCAATAAGTATAACTTTGTTAAGACTTCTGCCAGCCATAAACCCTCCTTAGTTTTTTAGCAAGATACTGCTTTCCTGTGATTAAGTCAAATAAATACCCCTGAACATTCTATCTCTGGAAGAGTTGTAAATCTTCAATTTTTGATTGGTTTTATAATTTCCTTCAATGTTATCTTCACTATATTATGCTTAGTGAGGAGATATACATTCTCTCCTCCTATTCCGAGATCAACGATTTCACAGTTAGCCTCATGGAAATAGTTAGGGAGGCTATCAACACGCTGTTCAAAGTTTCCTTTTTCATTGAACACAGCAATACTACAACTGTCGAGAACGTAGAGTTTGTTGCTATGAACGACAAACGATTTGATATTTTTGAAATATTCTTTTCCGAGGGATGTAAGATAATTCCCAAAAATATCAAAGAGTACTATCGTATTACCGTCCTGTACATACACGATGTCATTCTCACCAACGCGTACACGTGCTGGGTTTCGTAACCGACCTTTGCCGCTGCTAAGACCCCCGAAGGTTCGTTCTACTTTTGTAAGATTATTGACTTTCAGGATGCGTTGGTTTTCACCATCAACGATAAAGAGAGCTCCGAATTTCGAGAGAGAGACGCTGCGCGGGTAACCAAACCGCTGCTCTTCTTGTTCACTATCACGCGTAGAAAACGTTGAAACATAATTTAAATTCCGATCGAATCGTTGAATACGATGATTTCCATAATCAGCTATGTAGACATCGATGCCATTCGGTGCAATAAGATCCATGGGTTTATCAAAGGAGAGCTGTGTCCAGCCATAACCTCCAATTGTTGTGAGAAGTTTACCTGCACGAGAAAATTTTAAAATCTCATTGGTACCGCCGTCTATCACATAGATATTTCCAGACGGATCAACAGATAACGCAACTGACTGCTGGAAGCTTCCTATCGATACAAGAGAATCATCGCTAAGAAGAATAGCAAAACAAAAATCGCTGCTCATAACAAGAGCAGCGATGAATACGAGTATACTTTTACGGTAAAACCGGATACTGTAATGAATCGTAGAGAAAATTATTTTATTTTAAAACTGTAGCCCGACGGTTATATATTGCGCATTATCAAGAAGTCCGAGATCGGCGTAAGCATAATCAAACAGTACGGTAAAATTCCTTGCAATCTCGTATTTGATACCAGCGCCGAAGTTTGCATTCCCCGTAGTACTCTCATTATAATCTGTCCGTGTGATATAACCACCTCGAACAAAGATCATGTCATGATATGCAAGCTCAACACCAAGATTTGTACGATCGTTTGAGAATGTATTCACAACTTGGTCAGCATTCAGAAGGAGCGAGACATTCTCCGTCTTAACAGGCTTTATCGACAAACCCATCTGCACGGACGAAGGCAATTCAATTCTATCAGCCTCAAAAAGCACAGGGACGGGTGTTTGATTCGAAGGTCCATCGGGTCTCAGGACAAAACGTCTGAGACCTGATCCGGTAAATTGTCCTTTCGTACCATAGTTTGAAATTGCAAATCCAAGTTGTAAACCCTGGTATCCCGTATTATACGTAAGACCGATATCAAATGCTAACGCGCTTGCACTCACGAGAGCAATCGTCTCACTCACATATTTTGCATTGACACCGAATGCAACTTTGTCTGTCATTTGCCGGGAATAATTCACTACTAAAGCAAGATCGTATGGTGCATACGTTGCACCGGTGCCATCGGGAGCTTCTTCTGTGGTCTCAACGATGTCGGGATACGAAAGGTACTGCACTGCAAAGCCAATTGTACCAAGCTCACCGATGCCTGCTACGCCGGTGAAATGTTGATACGAAACATCGCCGAACCAGCTCACATTGGAAAATTGAGCCTCATAACCTTTCTGGCTCGCAACACCCGCCGGATTCCAATATATTGCACCAGCGCCTATTGCTGAGGCTAACCCGCTGTTTCCCATCGCAATTTGTCTTGCACCCATGGGTATTCGTAAGAACTGAAACCCTGCTTGTCCTTTTCTTCCCTCATCCGCTAATGTCAAGGTCGTGATGAGGAGAAGTGTGAACAACGTAAAGTAGCATCGTTTCATAATCGATATTCTCCTTAATAATGTTGAAAAGCTGTGTTAACCATAATCTGAATTAGTTCGTTGGAACAGTAAGTTGTACGTTACCTTGGATAATGGCAAATGGAATAAGTTCCTTACTTTGACCTATACCGGGAGCATCGATATGGAGAAAATAGACACCACTCGATATAAAGATACCGTTATCGGACGTTAAATTCCAAATTTCTATAGACGTAAATTCTGACCCACTGCTGCTACGATCGTTATTACTCGTTCCATTGTGTTGAATTGCTCTCACAAGATCGCCCGCAACGTTAAAGATACGAATCGTACACACATCGGGTAATCCCGTAATCTTCACTCTTCTATTGAATTGATTTTGATCGTACGCTGAGAATCCATAATAAGGATTTGGAACAACTTTAATATGGTTTTTATTGAGCCGTGAGCTCGCAAGCGAACTGCTAAACGCGGGCTTTGACGTCGTCGTAAACATGAACGTGTCGGCGGGCAGATTAGGCTTCGTGGTAATAATGCGGAAAATCGTTCCCGATTCCGGCATAGCTTGGTTGACATTTCCAGGGAAAGTCGGATCACTCACTGAACCACCGTTCCAATTAACGAATACCATCCGACGCATCACGTCGCCGTCAGTTCCACTGAGGTATTCGTAGGTAGATGGGTCAGACTGGATTCTACCTAGTAATGTGTCGTAGCCATTTTGACCAGCTGATTGATCGGCTGGAAGAACCCAGTAAATCCAATCGGTTTCAGGATCATTGTCACCACCGGAAATCGGATGGTCTATTCCATCGAGATCAAACTGCCCATTACCGTTAACATCTAAAATATAGGGGAATAACCTGACGTCATCACTTGAGTCATTCAGTGTGCCAATGCCAATGCGCCACAGTTCAAACGGTACAGGTATCACTGTTCCGCCGGTAGTCGAACCAGTCACAAAGGCATTAGGCTCAAAACCATATCCACCGCTCGAAGTATAACGAATTTCCCAATCATAGGGTACAATCAATGGCCATCGTGCACCGTCCTGTGTCACACGAAACTTGAAAAACTCGTATGATGCGTTATCGGGATCGTCAATATTTCCCGTATGTACACCCCAATGCCCTCCACCTACTTGCTGATTGTCGGAGGGCCGATCATTGCCATCGAATGTTGGAAAGCCGCTCACGTTGAATGCAAAACAACCCATATCTGGAGGATCTAATGGACCACTTGCATTTGCGACAACTAAGAAGTTTTTGAAGTCCAACGCAGGCCCATAAACTCTAATCAAAAGTCCATCTGCAGTGACAAAGTTATTTTCACTCGCCGGATCTGCTGCTGAGGCTTGATTCAGTTGGAGATAAGATTCATCAACATCTGTTCGCGGATTATCAGCTTTAGTGAACTGAACATATGCGCCTTTATCTACATCCCACAACCTCCAGTAGATGTCTGTCGTGGAAGTAGAATCGAGTGTATCGGTAATCGTTACATTTTCAAACACGACTTTGTATGTGTGTCCTGTCACCTTCGTTGGATCAACTACACTGACAAGAACACTGCCGCCGCTATTACCAATATGAGAAGCCGTATCCTGCACACCAGCCGTAACAACATTTCCCAAGCTTGGTGGGCGAGGTACGGCTTTCACTGCGTTTCGACTTTGCGCGCTCTCAAGCGTTACCGGGGCGGCACCGCTCCGAATGTCCGGCTGGGCATCGTATGCTGTTACTGCGTAGTAGTAAACCTGTCCATTGAAAACATTCTCATCAATGAAGGAGTATTGGACACCTTTATCATCACCAATAGGGATACGTCGCAATGATTTTATAGAAACATCCTGCACAAACCATGTCGTTTCCGGGATTTCTGTAATGCCATCAGCCTTATCGAATTGGGCAATTTCTGTCCAACTTCCTACAGTGCCATCAGGACTGCGGTAGACCTTGTAGCCTGCAAAATCGTACGCTCGATAACTGGGGATACTTATTCCTGCAAGTTGAGGATAGCGATCTTCTGCAATCTCGGATGAATTGTCCCACTGAAGAACAACTCGTCCGTCTAACGGCGTTGCAATCAAACGTGGAGATGGCGGCGGTTGTGGAAGAAGGAATTTTGCATCATATGCTTGTTGTGCTATCAAGTCTGTTGCTCGAAGGTTCTCAATTGCATTTATTCTATCAGTCCCCTTCCCACCAACGCACGCAAGTACGACTATCTGAATATCACCTACGGCAAGACTAAATGGTCCAGTACAGAGCATCATGCGTTTATCGTCCGGTCTTGGATCAAGTAGTGCGGGGTTTCCTGCAACTGGATCCTCAGGGAAGGTAAACCGATTAGGACGAGGATCGCCATTCTTCTGCAAACCGCGCATGAGATTATATAATTCTGTGTCATTATCAGGATCTCCATCGGGTCCACGCACGTTAATGTAGCGCACCGTTGTGCTCAAGCCAAGGACTTTCTTTCCTGGCACTACACGTTGAACGAATCCATCGGGCGTCAGCTCGAGGTACTTTGCAGTATCTGTCGGATCACCAGGGACCACCGGTCCTTGGAAAAAGTCTGCACCGAATGCTGATCCACCAAGGCTGTGAGGATCGGTATTATCGGAATTATAAGTAAATACCATATTAGTAAGTGAATCAGTCGCTACTAAATCATTTCCAGCATTATCGACATCTGCATCGAACCACGCAGCAACATACACATCGGAGAGATTTCTCGTACCTTTATTGATGATCTTATAATACATGAAGAAGACATCACTATAACCTGTAATATTGACCTGGATCGAAGCTTGTTGCACTTCCAAACCGAGAGGCTCCATGTTTTCATCATTGGGAATTGTATGACGCGACCGATCCATATCGTTGTACACACACCAGCTCATGAGATCACCAACCACTAAAGGGCTACCGTCAGCGCGTGTTGGGGCACCGTATTGTGAGGGCCAGTTTGAATAATCGTCAACGCCGTCTCCATCAGTACCGATAGGAGTTCCATCGCTGCCGTCACTACCTAATGCAAATAATTTGTTCACCGCCGCACCTGGATCAGTCGCTCTGGGCACTTCAGTCGAGTCGTAGGGATCTGTTTTTTCCAACGCCCCGGGTTGAAATTCAGAGTCAAAATCGACAACACTCACTGTTGGAACACCGTTCACAAGAGCACCAATTTGTATTCCTGCCGCAAAAATGACATAGGTCCCTGTTCCTCGAGGAAACTCTCCGCCAGCACCACCTCCGGGTAACCGACCTGAGATGTCCTGAGCATAGGGTCCATAATTCGTCATCTCGAATGCCCAGTTGTTTCCTTCCATTGTAAATTGATTTTGTACAGCCGTCTTATCAACTTTACTGATGCTGAATTGCTGCCGATGCCTGGGACTATCTGCTAACGCTACATCATAGTACATCAGTGCTATCACAATCAAGAAAAGCAGAAATATTTTGATGTAATTATTCATACAGGGTTCTCCTCTGAATTCTTATTATTCACATTGTTATCTTCTTGTATCATTCAAAGATCGTTAGAGATTAATGATGACTCCAAGGCGTACTTCACGCGGTGTATCATACTTTCGCTGCGAGTTACCATTGATATTGAGATCCACACCATTTAAACGATCATTATACTTGTTAACAAAATCTTCACTGGTAGTATACACTTTGTTATCAGTATCATACAGTTGCTGATCATTAAAGCCGTTGGACGTTCCGAGATATCCATCGGAATTGGGATCGCCCGTTGCTTGATACACCGCCAATGCATTTTTCGTATCAAGCAGATTTAGCACGCGCAGGTAAAAGTCTGTTCGGAAAAAGCCAAGGTCTACTTCTTTGTTGAGTTTGAGATCTATGCGGAATGTCCAAGGACCTGAACGAGTGTTAACACCATCGATCGGTGCATCCTTCGGAACTGAAATAGAAATATTTGATGCTGCTGCATTATAGGCTTCCGTTGGTGTATATGGAAAACCACTGCGAGCTAATACAAGAACATTGAGTCCTGCATTTTCAAAAATTCCCGTTCCTTCACCCTTCTGATTTCGAATATCGATATTTGCAGAAATGGTATGGCGTTGATCAAATGAGAGTGGTTGAGTAAATTTTGCAGTTTCGTATCCAAGCCATACGGCATTGAAATTTTCTCTGCTTGCAGAACCCGTTCCTTCTGCAAACGCCAAACCGTATGCTAATCTTCCCGAAACACGTCCAATACGCCGCGCCTCAAAACCAAGATCGATTCCCTTAATGGTACCATAATCAAGGTTCGAGACCTGATACAATGCAGCACCACCAGGGGCTGTCGTCGGTGTATACCGAACGTTAACAAGATTTTTTGTGTCTTTGTAATATGCTGTCGCATTTAAACGCATATTATCTGCAATCTGCTGTGTAATACCGACTTCGTATGAGGTTGTTTCTTCAGGCTTCAAATTTGGATTTTGGATGTTGTATGTTGGAGAACCATTGAGTGCCTTAAATTCGATGATCTTTGTGCCGTAATACAAATCGGTGAGGTTTGACTGCTGGAAGAATCTCCCATAGTTAAAGTGAAACACCGTTCTATCCGTCACAGGGAAAGCGATGCCTAAGCGCGGGCTAACCTTGCTTTCTGTTTTTGTCTCTGAGAAATCACTCGCATCAGCCCGACGAGCACGCGGATCACCCGATGGGACTTGATTTGCTCCAAGTGGATCTTGCTCATCTTTCAATGTCTTTGACTGGGCATTGAAGAAATCAAATCGCAAGCCTGCATTCACAATCAATCCTTCCGCTTCGATTTTGTCTTGAATATAGGCGGCAATATCATACGGATGTCGAATGCCGTCGAGCAAGCCGCCGTTTCCCGCATCGTTTTCCTTTGCGTCATGAGTATATCCATATGCATTTAAAATATTCGCATTCACACCGCGATTCGATTCAAAATTTTCATAATACGCTAATGAATGATACCGGTATTCAAACCCAGCTTTTATCAGGTTATGGTCATCGATTTGACTTACGATATTAATTTTCGGATTAATATATCGTGCATGATACGTTTGATAAAAACGTCGCACATAGCCAGGAGCGAAATACAAACCATATGGATCATAACGATCAGCAGGGATATAATAGTCGTTTAAACTGTTATCATTTAAAAATTGAGCAAGTCCCGCGGTATCACTGGTATTCCCCAAATATCTCTCCCAACCTGCAGGTGAAAAATATCCACCCTGTGCAGGATCATACAAATTTCGAGGGTTATCGGCCCCTGCTAAGGTGTATAAACTGAAATTGTCTTTATACACACCATCTCCGCTGAAGTGTCGTGTATCGAAATAGGCTCCCCCAAGCTCTATGTATGTAGATTTACTAATTATGTATGTGAATACTCCGGATACTGTTGTAT
>JACQVI010000121.1 GCA_016209795.1 Ignavibacteriota bacterium | reverse complement strand
TATCACAGGAGAGAGCGGTACGGGAAAAGAGGTTATCGCTCGAGCTATTCATTACAACAGTCCTCGACGTGACCGACCAATGGTTGCTGTGAACTGTGCATCCATCCCGAGGGAACTCATTGAGAGTGAATTCTTCGGACACGTCAAAGGTTCATTTACCGGTGCAGTAGCAACGAAGCGGGGCTTATTTGAAGAAGCCAATCAGAGCACCCTGTTCTTGGATGAAATTGGCGAGATGGACCTCGGTCTCCAGGTGAAAATTCTCAGAGCAATCGAGGATGAAGAAATTAGGCGAGTGGGAGATACGCAGCCGATTCGCCTTGACCTGAGGATCATCGCAGCAACCAATCGTGACCTTTCCCAAGCCGTTGAGGAAGGAAAGTTCCGCAAAGATCTCTTCTATCGTCTCAACATTGTAAGCATTCACATCCCGCCATTACGAGAACGTCGAGAGGATATTCCGCCGCTGGCAAATTTCTTCTTGGAGAAGTACAGGCGAAAGCATAACCGAAACATTCAAGGGTTTACAGAGGAGACGCTTCGACAGTTAATGGATTGCGATTGGCATGGAAATGTGCGGGAATTGGAGAACGCTATCGAGCAAGCCATTGTGATGACCGATGAACCATGGATTAAAATAAAAGACATTTCGTGTCTTCTGCCCGAACGAAACGGCAGTATCCGCGTTAGCCTTCCAGTCTCCGAGACTAAATTGAAGACAACCCTCAGAGAGGTACAGAAAATAGCTGAACGAGAATTGATTGCACGTGTGATTCAAGCGTGCGACGGCAATCGCACGCAAGCGGCAGCGAAGCTTGGAATCAGCAGGCGGGCGTTGCTGTATAAATTGAAGAGTATGAAACTAAATGATCAGTAGGCTTGAATTTTTCAGGTGAGATGGGTACGATAGAAGATAAAACACTGCTTGAGCAATCCATTCAGTTGCTTCAATGTACCATGTGTTCGGTGCTTGAAGATTTGGAGTTTCAGCATCTAAGCAAGCTATTGTTACAAGTTGACACTCGTTAGCATTTTCAGTGTATTATTTCAGGCAATGGAGTTCGGCTAAAATATTCCACTCCGAGCAATTTGCGTATCGCCATTCACGACAGAGTCCGCCGTTGTTTAGCGAACCTTCCTTTTGCCCACACAATGGCTAGATTAACCATTTGCGCCTTTCTTCTTTTTAGATGGAATCAACGGTTGGTCGGATGCTTCCATCGTCCACACGTGTGCGATGATTCTCCACCTCCCTTCATGATTGATCATTAAAAAACAATCGAGTGTGCGAAGATTTTCCTCTTTTCCATCGTGACGTTTCTCCTTTACACTTGCCACCGACCATACCTGGGCTATATCCATGTAGATTTGGAGATCGACCTGGATTGAAGTCATTTTCATTGATTCAAAGTTCTTCGACTCCTGACTGATCCAACTGCAGAAATCCACCACGTTCAAAACAGATACTTGTGGCTTGCCGTTTTGCTCAAGAGGCACATGTGAAGAAATTGTCGCTCCTTCCCAATAGATATCCATCAGCTGAGACGTATCCCCTTTTGAAAGAACATCGTAGTAGGTATGAATAAACTTTTGGATAGCTTTCTTTTCTTTTACCTCAGCACGTGCATTCATTGACTGATCTCCTGTGAGAATTGCTGTGATAAGAAATATGCTCATAAGTTTCATAATTCCTCCTTTCATTGTACCCGAGTAAGATATTTTTCGGCAAACCTTTCTTACCAAGACGAAATCTGATGGCAAAAAGGTACCCTGAAATAAACCGATGCTTTGACTTTTAAGTGGGCTTTTGGATTTCTTTCGATTCTTCGCTTGACAAGTATCTATTTTTGACGTATATTCTGTAAAAAGGGATAAATACCACATGATCGACGATATTGACAGAAAAATATTGAATATACTTCAGGAAAATGCCAAAACACCGAATGTGACTATAGCCCGGAAGGTGGGTATGGCTCCCTCTGCCATTCTGGAAAGGATTCGAAAGCTTGAAGAGAGGGGGGTCATTTCAGCCTACGAAGCAAAACTTGACCCCGAGGCGTTAAGACTTGGTTTGGCTGCCTTTGTCTTCGTAAGGGCTGATGAAAAGGTGGGTGGTATCGATACGGCAAAGCAGCTGGCGAAGATTCCGCATGTTCAAGAGGTCCATCACATTGCAGGTGAAGATTGCTATCTCGTGAAGTTGCGAGCACAAGATACGCAAGAGCTTGCACGACTCATGCGTGAACAGTTCGGCAAAATCAATACAATCAAATCAACAAGAACGACAATAGTTTTTGAGACAATCAAGGAGACGGGAAAGTTACCACTATCAGAAAGTGTCGCTAAGACAACCGATGTGTAAGACGATAAGGATGTGATGACGAAAGAGATATCTATTATAAAAATACTATTGGCATTTTCATCTATTTATTTCATTTGGGGATCAACGTATCTTGCTATCCTTTACGCTATCGAATCTATACCACCATTTTTCATGATGGGGATTCGATCAGTATCGGCGGGATTAGTCTTGTACGTCTGGAGTACCATACGAGACCGTGAAAAAGTAAAGAGAGAGCAAATACCTTCGTTGATCACCATCGGTACCTCATTCTTCCTGATATGCCATGGTTTGCTCGCTTGGGCAGAACAGCGAATTCCATCCGGTCTTGCCGCTTTACTAATCGCCTCGTTGCCTCTTTGGATGGCGACCATAGAACTCTTTGTAAGGAGTGATTTCAAATTAGGAAACAGAGGTAAAACTGGCTTGTTGTTTGGATTCGCAGGTATTGCATTGTTAATTCTCCCCCGAGGATTTTTTGGAATTGAACAACTGGATATTCTCGGACTAAGTGCTATTCTATTAGGTTCTCTCGCATGGGCAGGTGCATCCGTTTACTCCCGTTCAGCAGCGTTACCAAGTTCTCCACTGTTGACCGCAGGAATGGAATTATTGTTTGGTGGAATACTTCTTTTGACGGTTGCGATTGTTACAGGTGAACATGAAACGTTTCGAATTGAAGCCATATCTGCTCGTTCAATTTTCTCGCTTGGATACCTGGTGATCTTTGGTTCGGTCATTGCATTCACTTCATTCATTTGGCTCTTGCGTGTAACGACTGCAACTCGTGTATCGACATATGCATTTGTCAATCCTGTTGTGGCTGTATTTCTTGGTTGGTTGTTTGCAGGTGAGTCAATGGGTGTTCTTACTGTTGTCTCGACCGTAATTATTGTCATATCTATTTATCTCATTCTGGTTGACCGGAGTAAAAGTCAAGTGGTTAGCACGAGTTCGTAACATTTGAGATTTTGAAATACGACGCGAGTCAAAATGCTTCGCAGCTTCAAAGATCAAGTTTCAAACTGAGGACGATTATGGATCAAGTACTGAGGTACATCGATAGGAATAAAGATCGCTTCTTACAGGAACTCAAGCGACTGATTGCTATTCCGAGCGTCAGCACGAATCCTGAATATAAGCAGGACATCAAACGATGTGCGCAATGGATTGCTGACCACCTTTCCTTGATCGGGATGGAAAAAACGAAAATTTATCCAACGAAAGGAAATCCCATTATCTACAGCGACTGGCTGCAAGCTTCAGGCAAGCCTACAATTCTTTTCTACGGACACTATGACGTCCAACCAGCTGAACCACTGAACCGATGGACATCTCCGCCGTTTCAAGCAACTGTTCGAGGACAAAACCTCTTCGGTCGAGGTGCAACCGATGACAAGGGACAAATATTCATCCACTTCAAATGTATTGAAGCGTATTTGAAAACCATGGGAAAGTTGCCAATAAATCTGAAAATACTTCTTGAAGGTGAGGAGGAAATCGGTGGCAAGAACCTTTCTAAATTCATAGAACAACAAAAAAAGTTACTCAAGGCTGACCTAGTATTGATCTCCGACACAGCCTTTTTCGCCAAGGGTGTTCCATCCATTTGCTACGGTTTGCGCGGCAATGTTTTCATGAGGGTTGAACTCCGCGGACCGAATCGAGATTTGCACTCAGGTTCGTTTGGCGGTTCAATTCACAACCCGATTCAAGCTCTTGCAGCAATGATCGCTCAACTCCATGATGCAGACGGGCACGTGGCAATTGCCGGCTTCTACGATGATGTTCGTCAACTGACGAGACTGGAACGAGACACATACCGAAAACTTCCGTGGAACGACAAAAGGTATGCAAGGGATTTAGGAGTAAAACAACTCTATGGCGAGAGAGGGTTCACCACGCTCGAGCGCCTGTGGACACGTCCTACACTTGAGTGTAATGGTATTTGGGGCGGACATACAGGTGAGGAAGCCCGGGGATTGTTGCCTCAAAAAGCTTCAGCGAATATCTCCATGCGTCTCGTACCCGACCAGAATCCGAAAAAGATTGCAAAATTGTTCGAGACACATTTGAGAAAACTTGTACCGAAAACTGTAAGTGTAGCAATCAGATGCCTGACGATGGCGGAACCGACCATAACAGCCATTGATAGCCCTGGGGTGAGAGTTGCTGTGGTTGCTCTCAAGATGGCTTTCGGTAAAGACCCCCTATTTCAGCGTGACGGCGGTTCAATACCAATAGTGAATCGTTTTAAACAGATTTTACGTCTAGATAGTGTACTCCTTGGCTTTGGTTTACCAGATGCAAACGAGCACGCCCCCAATGAATTCATCAATCTTGGAAATTTCTTCCGGGGGATCCGAACAGTAGCCTATTTTTATGACGAATTGCCCAAATATCTAAAGAATCGTGGAAAAAATGACCTATAGAAATACCGTTTGGGTAAGGTATACTTGGGATTTGCGAAAGATCGCTCAGTTACCTGAAACTCCTGCAGGATATCACATTCGCCTCGGCAGACCCGACGATGAGCGAGTGATAGTGAGTGTCGTTCTGGAGGCGTACGCCTCCGACCCCGCATGGCAACCTCTGATGAAGGGCATTGAGGAACGCATGACTGAAAGAATTCACTCCACACTTGGAATGCCGGATGTGGATTATATCGTTGTAGAGCATCAAGGCAAGATTGTTGCTGTGTCAGGAATTGCAAAATCACATTGGACCGGTCAGAACTTGCTGACCGGAATCTGTGTTCTTTCTGACCATCAACGAAAAGGTTTGGGAAAACATCTGTTGGGTTTATCACTGTTACGACTCCGAGATTTTGACTTGAAAAAAGCGAAAGTCTATACCGAGGCCGGATCACTGGCTGATAAGAAGATTTATCCTCTCTATGGATCGACAAAGGAGTATGATGTTGAATATCCAGGACTTCGAAAACAATCTAGAAGCATATCCGAAGGGAAAATGAACATGATCGCACGCATATGGCATGGCCTCACGCTCGCATCGAAAGGCGATGAATATTTTGAGTATTTAAAGAAGACAGGTTTGAAAGACTATCGTTCTATTCCCGGAAATGAAGGCGTATATGTCTTACGAAGGGTCAAAGATGGTAAAGCTGAGTTTCTTCTGATCTCCTTCTGGCGCTCCAACAGTGCGATCAAAAAATTTGCGGGTGATGACTATGAGAAAGCTAGATACTATCTCGAAGACAAAGAATATTTGTTAGAACTTGAGCCCAATGTCGTCCATTACGAAATCCTTGAGAAACTTTAATTTTACTAGAGAAGATTGCATGAAACATAATGTTTATTTCGACGGTAAGGTTCAAAGCTTGGGAGTTAACACTGAAGAAGGCTATGCGACAGTTGGCGTGATAACTCCTGGTAAATATAGTTTCTCTAATGACTATGAAGAACATGTTATTATCATCACAGGCACTCTAAAGGTCAAACTTCCTGGCGAGGGCTGGAAGACGGTGAAACGGAACGAGACGTATGTTGTTCCCAGCAAGAGTTTGTTTGAAGTTGAAGCGGGTGCTGATGTTGCGTATATCTGTTACTATAAGGGAAGGAGAGCAGAATAGTGTATGTTTAACCGGCCTTTTCCAATGCTGTACGTGAAGGACATTGAGCACTCTGTAAAGTTCTATTGTGATAATTTCAACTTTGTATTGTCCTATCTATGGCCGCAGCAAGGGTCTCTTGAGTATGCCTTTCTTCGGTTAAGTGAATACGGGATAGGAATTGCAACAAGAGGCGCTACTAAGTCGCTGTTAGGAAAACCACTGCCTCGACAGGGTACGCCACAATTCGAGCTATGTCTTTTCGTTGATGACACCGACGAAGCGAGTGAGCATCTTCGTTCCAAAGGTGTCAAACGACTTGTCCTACCAATGGACAAACCATGGGGGGAACGTTTAGCATATTTCGAAGACCCCAATGGAAATCCAATTCAAATTACAGCAAAGATCACTTGAACAGGGTAACCAATAAACTGCCATGAAAATTGCGTTCATAGTATATGATGAAATTTAAGTTCGCTTTTGCATCTTTGCTGAATAAACTCGTTCCAAGGTATCATGGACAAACCTCAAAATCTTGAATACCTCGAAATTGCGATCAACGAATTCCGAATCAAATTCGGTGACTTGACTGAACCCCATCGCCCTGCTCTTTGGCGTTATTGTCTTCGTCTAACTGGCTCGGCGTGGGATGCAGAGGACCTTGTTCAAGAGACAATGATGAAAGCATTTGCACGTCTGGCATACCTCGGTCAACCCATAAACATCAAAGCGTACTTGTTTCGAATTGCCTCGAATGCTTGGATAGACCAGATAAGAAAAACGAAGATCGTTCCCGAGGAACTTGAGATAGCTGCTCAAATCCCAGACAGTAATGAAACGAGACCTGCTGAAACACGAGAAGCAATAGAAATTTTAGTGAAAACTCTGTCGCCACGCCAACGGGTTATCGTATTGTTGAGTGATGTGTTTGATTTCACAAGCCCCGAAATCGCAGCAATGATGGAAACAACCGAAGGTGTCATCAAATCAGCGCTACATCGTGCACGAACCAGTCTACGAAAGGCAGCGCTGGAGAGAGATGAACCTTCAGGCAAAACACAAACCGGACTCAATCCACCGCTTCCGATTATTGAACGTTACATGGAAGCATTCAACAAGCGAGATCCCGAAGCCCTCTTGGCTCTTCTCGAGCCCGATGTCGTGAATGACATCGTCGGTGACTGGGAGGAGCATGGTAGAGACCAAATGAGAAAGTTCTCCCTCGTCAAATGGGTCGTGGACAAAGAAAAGAAATGGGTCGAATATGGCATCTTTGAAGGCCGACCGGTTCTCTTCGCTTTCAGAACAACTGATCAATATGAAAGAGCGCTATACGAGATTATCACCCTGAACATTGTTGACAACCATATTGTGAGCCAGAAGTGGTATTTCTTCAGCGTCGAGATGATCGAATATGCTGCAAAACTACTTGGTACTCCCGCAGTGACACACAGTTATCTTGACAGAGAGCCGGTTCTGAGGAAAACGATAAAAGCAAGCGTACCTTTTTTATCCTCATCGCCGTCTCCATAATAAGAGCGAATCATTAAAAAAGATAACATGGAAAAACCAGAGAACCTTGAAAACCTTGAACGATCCATCAATGAGCTGCGCAATAACTTTGTCTCTTTGACGGAGCCACATCGTCCAGCACTCTGGCGTTTCTGTCTCAGGTTGACTGGCTCAGCATGGGATGCAGAAGATCTTGTGCAGGAGACAATGATGAAGGCGTTTGCACGACTTGCTTACCTTGGACAGGTATTGGATATGAAAGCATATCTCTTCCGCATAGCATCAAACTCCTTTATCGATCAGATCCGTAAAACTAAAATTCTTCCCGAAGAACTCGAGATTGCTGCTGAAATTCCCAACGAAACTGAGAAAAGACCGGCTGAAACACGGGAAGCGATAGAAATTCTGGTGAAAACGCTGCCGCCGCGCCAACGAGTTATTGTGTTACTCAGTGAAGTATTCGATTTTACCGCTGCTGAGATTGCAACGATGATGGAAACGACTGAAGGCGCTATCAAAGCTGCCCTACACAGAGCTCGTACATCCTTGAAAGCTGCGACCACCGAACAAATGACATCAGAAGGACAAACTCGTACAGGTATTACTCCGCCCCTTCCAATCATCGAACGTTATATCGATGCATTTAACAAGTTAGACCCCGAAGCACTTTTAGCTCTCCTTGACCCTAGTGTTGTCAACGATATTGTAGGCGATTGGGAAGAGCATGGCAAAGAACAAATGAAAAAGTTCTCTCTCCATTATTGGGTTCTGGACAAAACTCCCAAATGGGTGGAGTACGGAATTTTTGAGGGTCGACCCGTTCTGTTTGGCTTCAGAAAAACTGCTCGACATGAAAAAACACTCTCTGAGATCATTACACTCAATATTGCTGATAACCGTGTTATAAGCCAGAAGTGGTATTTCTTCAATGTTGATATGATCCATTACGCAGCCAAACTACTGGGCGTTCCTGCTGAGACACATGGATACAGATTCAGTGAGCCCAGTTAATGACCAACTTAGTAATCCAGCAGAAAGAACTCGAGTAGGGATCACAGAGGAATAAGGCAGACGATTGAAAATCCAATGCCACACAGAAAGAGAAAGATTGCTATGAGAATACGTGAGAGTATGGAATCGAAGATACAACTCGGCGTTGTGAGAGTCCTTGTGTGCTTAATAATTGTTATCGCGACTGCGGAGCTTGCTAAAGCACAAGGTCTGCCTTATGATACCGTTGTTGTCAAAGAAATAGAGCAGTTCATTCATGAACGCATGAAGTTTTTTGAAATGATAGACAAAACCGACAGCGCCACTCTCCTTGATCAAAGAGCTTTAGGGTTTACACGCGATATTCAGGCAATCTTTTACATCCCCACCCAAAAGAAAGAATTGATATACTTCGATTTCGAATCTTTTCGCCGCGGCTTTGGTGGAGCATATGCCTATTACAAGGGAAAACAAGCTCGGATGCAAGCACGCAATATCGTAGTTCTTCCACGTTCTGGTACTGAAGCAGTCGCGTCGTTTGTTATGGATTTTTATCTGCAGGGCACCTGGCGGAACGACGCATTAACCATAGTAGATTTACGGAAAGAAGACGGTTCGTGGAAAGTCTACCGCTGGTATGAAAACAAGCGAAAGTGAGTTCGAGGGTATCCTTTTGAGCGGTTTTCTCGTCTTCCAATATGTCACTGTTAAATGGAGACTTAAATGGAAACACCCGAAAACTTCCAGGATCTCGAAAACGAATATTGTTCTAACGAGATTTGTGAATGACACTGCGAGGTAACTATGCGTAAAATCAGCGGTCCTTTGCTTATTATCATTGGGATTCTGCACACATTTTATGGATTGGTCGGCGGGTGGCCGGTATGGGTAGAGATTGGCCGGAACGGGTTCTTTGATACTCTTGGTTCAGCGATTTCCCGTTCAACCGAAATCTTTTGGTTCACATTTGCTGGTCCTATGTACATTTTATTTGGTCAACTTTGTCTCTGGGTCGAAAGGGAGTTTAATCGCCCAGTTCCTCTGTTCATAGCGATTGAACTGTCGATTTTGTCGTTCATCAGTGCTGTATTAGATCTAATAACTGGTTTCTGGCTCGTCCTGGCAGTAGCTATTAATATGATCATTGTTGCCAAAAGAGTGTCAAAGTCAGCACTCCCGTCGGCTCAGTGATCTTTTCAGAGATACTAGTAGAAGCAGGAAATAAAAATGAACAAGCGAAACTATTCACTGGTGTAGGAGGTGCTATACTTTTTGCTGTTGGTATCGCTCATAATGTCATCGGCGTGCTCGATCGGTTACAACAGTTCGATTGGTAGAAATGAATCATCGCTAGTGAAGGTGTAATGCAAGTGCCGGAAAGTGGCCATTCGGTTAACGAGATATGATAAAGAAAAGGAAAAATCTGCCATGCTTAAAATCAGTGGACCCACACTCATTCTGATAGGAGTCATTCATACTCTTTTTGGATTAATTGGAGGGTATTCTACTTGGAAAGAAATGGCACAAATAGGTTTTATTGATTCTGTTGGTTCGAGAATTCCTCATTCTTCAATGATCTTTTGGTTTACATTTGTAGGTCCGATGACAATTCTGATTGGACATCTTTGCGTACGGATTGAAGGAATTCTTCAACGTCCGCTCCCGTTATTTATAGGAATAGAACTATTCATCCTTTCAACTATTGGTGTTGTGCTTGATGGTCCCGACTCAGGTTTTTGGCTTGTCCTTGCAACCGCTGTTAATATGATCGTTGCGGGCAAACGTGCACAGAATGCATCGATTGCTTCGGTACAGTGATTTTCACAATGAGACAGGCAGAACAAAGAGACAATAATGAAAAAACGGATGATAGCAGCAATCTTAGCAGGTGTAGTTTGAAGCATGTTTTTGTGGGAACAGAAACCATCCGAATGCAGTGCACGAAGTTCATACGCCACAGGGCAGGCACAAAGTTACAGAAATTCATTTTCCCCGTTGTTTTTTCCATTCTGCCACTCGTCATTACTCTTGAAATGGCTCTCGGGATTGATCTCAATAGGGTATCGAGCTTACATACGGACGACAAATCCGCTACTGGAGATCAGTTTCAAATTGACATTCGCTACGGACAAGCACCCCAGATCGATGGTCTGATTGCACCAGGAGAATGGAACGATGCGAGCTATATTAGGATCCCAGTTGATTCGCAGTTGGTAATCACAGTAAGGTTTAAACATGACAGTTCTAATCTTTATTTTGGCTTCGCTGGTTTTACAGGAAATCTCATGCGTATACCCGAAGTCCTCATAGATATAAGGAACGACAAACGCTTGACGTGGCAATCTGATGATTGGTGGTTTCATGCTTCATCAACAGATTGCTGGAGGCAAGGCCAGTATAATGATTATTCTACCTGTATACCAGAAACTTCAGCGTGGGAAGCAAACAACTTCAGTCGAGATTTTAAAAATCCGCCGCAAATTATCGAGATGCGAATCCCTTATAACACGATAGAATTGACACCAAGCTCAGATAAGAAAATTGGGATTGCATTTGATGTAACTGATACTCGAACGGTGTGGAATTTTTGGCCCCCTGCCGCTCAACTTGGCGCACCATCGTCTTGGGTAACTGCGATTTCTTCTGACGGATGGAAAACGCCCGAGTGGAAATAATGATATGCGAGAGAGTAAAAAATGATTTCGAAATGGTTCTCAGTACTCGTTGTTATCAGCATCAGTATTTCAATTGGGCTAAGAGCGCAAGAGAAAGAATTTATCCTCCCACGTCTCACTGGTCCTATTCAGCTAGATGGGATAAGCAACGAACCTGCCTGGCAATTCATTCAGCCCTTGCCTCTTGTAATGAGTTCGCCTGTTTATCGTGGTACGCCAACTCAGCGCACCGAAATCCGCATAGGGTACAACGACGATTTTCTCTACGTAGCAGGCAGGTTCTACGACACTGATGCGGCAAATATCCGTGCAAGCTCATTCCGAAGGGACGGCGGAAGCCCAAACGATGATGTGTTTACACTCGTTATTGATAGCTTCAATGACAACGAAAATGCGCTTGGCTTTACAACAACTCCAGCAGGCCTTCGTGATGATTATGCCATATTCAATGATGGAGAAGCGCCAGCGGGCGAGGATCCCTTCAACGGTAACTGGAACACCTATTGGGATGTTGCAACGACGCAAACCAATGAAGGCTGGTTTGCAGAAATGCGCATCCCTTTTTCAAACCTCCGTTTCCAAGAAAACAGCGGACGAGTTGTGATGGCTATTATAGTATGGAGATGGTATCCACGAAACAACGAGACGGTCGTTTTCCCAGACATCCCACCCAACTGGGCATATGCTGGATTGAAACCCTCAAAGGCTCAGGATGTTATCCTCGAAGGAATACATAGTCAGGATCCGCTCTACATAGCGCCTTACGTTCTGGGAGGGGTGGATCAATCCTACAAACTCAATGGCGATAATGTATACGAAAGGCTCGATACGCCTGAGCGTAATCTGGGTCTTGATATCAAGTACAGCCTCACAAGTAACCTTACACTTGACATCACGACGAATACAGATTTTGCACAGGTTGAGGCAGACGACCAGCAAATCAACCTTACCAGGTTTTCACTCTTCTTTCCAGAAAAGCGGCTGTTCTTCCTTGAGCGATCAAGCATATTCGATTTTAATACGGGTGGTCCCACTCAAGTCTTTTACAGCAGAAGAGTCGGACTTTCCGATTCAGGTGTTGTTCCTATTTACGGAGGTTTACGTCTTATTGGTCGAGTGGGAAGCTGGGATGCCGGGGTGCTAAATATTCAATCTGCAAGCAAGTATAATTTTTCTTCCGAAAACTTTGGAGTTCTCAGACTCAAAAGGCGAGTCTTGGATGAAAATTCCTATCTCGGAGGAATTTTTACGAGTCGAGTTGGTGACAATGGTAGCTACAACTATGTATACGGACTTGACGGTGTGATTCACACCGAAGGGGATGATTACTTTACGTTCCGGATGGCTCAAGCATTTGACGATGACGTCATTAGATCTGGCCGTATGAAACTTCTGAATGCAAGTAGACTGAGCCTTCTATGGGAACGACGAAAGACTAAAGGTTTGGGCTTCCAAGCGTGGGCTGGTTTTTCGGCGCCAGATTACGAGCCGGGAATGGGATTCTTGCAAAGGCAAGATATCATCTGGAACTACGGACGGATCAGTTATGGATGGTATGCGTCTGAAGAATCTGCTGTTCAAAATCATATCATTGGATTTAACCCATTGATCGTCTACGGGTACTCAGATCACTCAATTGAATATGTAGAGGTGAATCCAGACTGGACGATCAATCTTAAATCGGGTGCCTCGTTCCTGACAAGTGTGAAGTGGACTTATGAAAAACTGAAAGAAGATTTTGAGGTAACGGATAGCGTGAAGGTACCGGTCGGTGAATATAGATTTTGGAATTTGAATACTGGTTATCAAGCGCCTTGGGGAATGCTCTTTCGAACGGGGGTCAACATACAATTAGGACAGTATTATGATGGATGGAACGTCACGGCAGGAGTAACGCCTTCTTGGAGTGCGTCTCGACACTTAGAATTCAGCGGAGAGTACCTGTACAATAAGGTGAGTTTTCCGAATCGAAACCAAGGATTCAATGCAAACATTTTCCGATTGAGAGTCCGAACGTATCTTAACACACAAATTTCTGTGAGTTCCTTTCTTCAACTCAACACTCTCGACAAGGCGATTATCCTTAACGTTCGACTCCGTTACAATCCTGCTGAGGGAAACGATTTCTATCTCGTGTATAATGAAACGTTTAACACAGACAGATATCAATCCACTCCGACTCTTCCGCTCACCGATACTAGGACAATTCTTGCAAAATACACACACACGTTCACATTCTGAAATTCACTGACGAACTAAACGCCCGCTTCCTCCGCGAGAGGTAAAGTTTTCTGCCGGGAAGATCAACAATTGGAAGGGCATACGAAATACGTTGGGAAAGGTTTATTGGAAATAACACATTCTAAGGAATGTATTCACCGTGGCAAACAACAAGAGAAAATAACAAAAGAATCGTTCACATAACAAATACGAACCAAAATGTTTATCTACAATGTCATTCTAACAATCGACAGACAGATACACCAGGACTGGCTCAGATGGCAGACTGAGGTGCACATGCCCAACGTTATGCGCACCGGAATGTTTACAGGAAATAGAATTTGCCGCATGCTTTCGGAAGAAGAGTCGACTGTCGGGTATAGTGTTGAATACTATTTCAGGACAATGGGCGATTACGAGAAATACAAGAACGAATTCGCCTCTCGCTTGCAAAAAGAGCCTCTTGAGAAATTTGGGGATAAGATTGTTGCATCCAGAATGTTGCTCGAGGTCATTTGACCTTACGTAGAGATTACGTTTTCATTTTCAAACACATCATCGTGAATTTTCTGTTGTGACAAAGATGCTAAGTCAAAGAATGTGTACCAATCTTTCTCGCCTTTCTTTAACTTCAACAATTTAGCAACCGATTCCAGGAACTCACGATTCGCAGGCGCCGGTAGAATTCCTCGTTCGATTTTACTCCAGTTACTCGGGTCGGTTTCTGCCTGCGTGCAAAATTCCCTGAGGCTGAGTTCGACGTCAAGCCGCCGTATTCTTACAAACTCTCCGAATGTCATGATGATTTCTCCTGTGTGAGTTTTAGACTATGCTGTAGTATAAAATATACCACACTTTTTTTTAAAAAGTCAACTCTCACCCTGCTGCAGCGTCGTTTTTTTGTTCACGGACAAGTGGGAATCGTACGCAAGCGGCAGCAAAGCTTGGAATCAGCCGGCGAGCATTGCTTTACAAATTGAAGACTATGAATCTAAACGATAAGAAGACATGAGTAGTATTGCCTATCTGAC
>JACQVI010000120.1 GCA_016209795.1 Ignavibacteriota bacterium | reverse complement strand
GTCATGCTCATAGGCATATTATGTGAGGGATAGAGTTCCTGAAAACATTTTGCGCCACAAAAGACTCAAAACCCTGACGAAGTTTGGGAAACCGTTCGACGGTAGATTCATCTCATGGTGAGTCGTAGGTCTGCGGGCGCAATGTCTGTCTAAACATTCAACCGAAATGAATCTTACTAACACATATCGCAAAAAGCTTCTCAACGCTGTCATATACTTTGCAAAGAAAGTTAAGAATCCATCTAAAGTAAAGATTTTCAAGCTTCTCTATTTCGCTGACTTTGAACACTTCAAAGAGACAGGGCGCAGTATTACAAATCTTGACTACTATGCCTATGGCTTTGGTCCTGTCCCTAAAGATTTTTATGATGAACTAGAAGATAACAAAGTGCCAAACGATTTTGCAAAATCAATCGCTCTTGTACCGTTCAAATCTGAAGAGAGCGGTAAAGAAGGCGCGATGTTCAAAGTTAAAGAAAAAGTAAAGCCCGATCTCTCTGTCTTTTCTCCTCGCCAGCAGCGTATCCTTGAAAAATTCGCAGACATATTCCGAGATGTTGATGCTAAATTGATTTCAGATGTTTCCCATTTTCATAATCACCCTTGGGACAAAACGAAAAGGGAAAAAGGGTTGTTTGCTAAAATTGATTATGCGCTTGCGCTTGACAAAGACTCCAAGGTCTCTCTCGATGATGCCATGGAAGCGGTAAAAGAACGTCAGGAGATGTTGAAGGCATTTCCACCTCGTCCACGTATCTGACTCTCGAGCATGGCACGTGGAGGCGTTTACTTTCATTCTCAGTTTCCTTTCCATGACGGTTCCGTTGGGGAAAAACGCTTTGTCGTTCTAAACAACCCTGAAAAGGATGAACCATATCTTGTTGTCAAAACCACTTCAAACCTCCGAAATCGGACCTATCAAAGGGGATGTAATCCGAATACTGGAGTCTTCTTTCTTCCTGCTGGAGCTGAGACCACATTTCCCAAAGATACTTTGATTCAGCTTCCTGAAATTTATGAATTTTCATCGTCAGAGTTTTTGAAGGGACATCTAACAGAAAAAGTTATTTCATACATAGGTGACCTTTCTTCACTTACAGCTTCTCAGATTGTCAACTGTATCAGAAAATTGAAAGATGATATTGACCAACAATACTTTGCCATGATTACGCGTTAACCCCACTTCACTACCACCTCCACCGCCTTCGTCGTATCATTTCCCAAGATGTCGATGACCTTCACTACAATCGCGTAAGTTCCCTCTTCTTCATATTCATGTGTTGTGGCAAGCTCTATCGTGGGATTCTTTTTCGTACGGTATGCTTGCCATTCGTTGTGGAAGGTGTCGTCACGGTAGTTCCAGTCCACTGCCCAGTAATCGATCCACTGCGACCAGTGTTTGATTGCCGACCGAACATCTTCCGGCACATCGTCGGGTGGGATGACGAACTCTTTGAGTGTAAGCTCGATTTTCTTACCGCTGACTTTTGTTTTCACGTCCAATCCTGCAAGCTCATAGAAGTGCACATCGCCTTGCTCAACGGCTTTCTTGTCCAACACCTCGCGGGGAATCTTCTTGAACTTTACATCCACATTGCTCGCCGCAGCTTGTTGGCGTGCGGTCTCGTTGATATCGAAGGCAAACTCCCAACCGAGGATATCGACACCGTTGACCCTCTCCCTTAATCCCTCTCCCGCTTCGGGGGAGGGAAAACTTTTACCAACCGACTTCCAAAATTCTTGGATAATTGCTTTCACGTCTCCGAGTGCAACGGGTGAATCCACTGCGCCGACATGCACCATGCGCTTGTCTTTGATGCCGTGCAGCCAGACGTAGCCTTTGAATGGTTCTGCATTGTACAGATCGAGGATGAAGTTGCGGTATGCTTGCTCCTTCACCGCAACGCTCTCCCTCTCCCCTTGGGAGAGGGCTGGGGTGAGGGTAAACTCTGATTCTTGCCACGCCTGCCGCTCGTACTTGCCAAGGTTCTGCACGACAAACGGCTTGACGTTGGGGATTTGCAGCAGACGCTTGCGTGTGGTGTGGATGGCAAACCGACCAAGGTCGCATACAATCCATCTGCGATTATTCTTCTCTGCAACAGCAGCCGTTGTGCCGCTTCCACCAAAACAATCGAGCACTAAATCATTTTCGTTAGACGAAATACTTGAAACTCTTTCGATCAATTCTTCTGGCTTCTGAGTCGCGTAAGCAACTTTCTCCAATGCCATCGGGTTTACATGAAAAATATCCGCCCAAAGATTGTTAAGCGGTACGCCTTTTAAGTCCTCTTTGTATTGCTTGAATTCAGGATACTTAGCATTTTTGCCCCAGCGAATACGCCCTTCACTCTCTAACCTCTTGTAGGTTTCATCAGAATAGGTCTTTAAGGCAGACCATCGGTAATACCCACGCTCATCTTTGTATTTGAATCTATCAAGGTAGGTCTCACCATAGTCTCGGAAGAGTTTGTTGAATACAATCGATCCAGACTTTCCATAGTACAACATGGAATCAGTATCGTTAGAAAGTTTTTTTGCTATCGACTTTGACGAGCCAGTATTCGTAGTCCTTTGCCAGATAATTTCATTCCTAAAATTCTCATAACCAAAGACTTCATCCATTATGGATTTGCAATAATGGCTCACATGCCAATCTAAATGCACATAAATACTTCCATCCTCCGCCAGCAACTCACGCAAGAGTACAACCGTTTCATAGAACCACTGCAAGTAAGAATCAAGCCCTCTACCCCACGTATCACGATATGCTTTTTGTTCAAGAATGCTTGGCTCTTTTACAAACTCAGTGGTTTCGTCTTGCTCAGTTTCGGGATTGCCAGGAATTGTTGCAGTGAAAGAGAAATCCGCACCAGTATCAAATGGCGGGTCAATGTAGATGAGGTTCACCTTGCCAGCGAACTCTGGTAGAAGACTTGGCAGCACGTACTTCTTGTCGCCCCAAATCAAACGGTTGCGCCACTCAGTCGGCTTGCCCTGAGCAAACATATCGAGCGTGCGCCTGCGGTCTTCGGCACTCTCGTTCACCGTCTCAATCGTTTGAAACGGCAGTGCAATCCGCACTGGGGCAACCTTTTTGCCGCCTGTCCCGCCAGCGGCGGGATATTTGTATTTTCCGTCCCAGATGAGTTCGGTCATAAGTTATTTTCTTTCGCCTTACGTGGCAAAGGACTGTTCCTATCATGCATCAAATAGTCCGTTTTGCCAGAAGCTTCACTATCTACACTTCGAACCAGCTTTGCCGGTAATCCAGCGATTAGCTTAGACGCCTCTTCGATTTTCTTGTAGTGCTCATCATAACGTACCTCGTCACCTCGATATGTTTCCAATTCCTGCTCCAAAAAGTGAAACAATGTGAAGGAACGTAGTACTCCCCAAAAATTAAGCCTCGCCTCTTCAGTTAGATAAAGCCCAGACTCATCAAGGAAAGCATCACACTCTTTGCCCACTTTAGAACGAGTTTCTTTGTCTGCATACGTATAAAGAGCCATCTTACGAGCTAAAGCAAATGCCTTTTGATGAGCCTCCATCCGTTTGTCAAGTGCAGCAAGTCGGAACTTGTCTTGGCGTTCAAAAGCATTCATTTCTCTTTCAAAATCCTCTCTCATCTTCTGCCGTTGAGTCTCGAACTGATTCTTTATCGACTCTTCAACGGTAGACTTTACAAAGGTTCTAAAATATATGGCCAGCAAAGCTATTGCAAATAGTATGATAATAAAAAGTACGCTTTCAAGACTCATAGTGTTCTCACTTATAACTTAACACAATAAAAAAAACCGTAGGTAGATTATTACTGATAAACAGATCGAGGTTGCGCTTGCGGTCTTCGGTGCTTTCATTTACTGTCTCAATTGTTTGGAACGGCTGCGCAATACGAAGTGGTGCTACCTTTTTGCCGCCTGTTCCGCCAGCGGCGGGATCTTTGTATTTTCCTTCCCAGATGAGTTCAGTCATGAGTTTTCTTTTTTATTCGATCTACAGCTAAGTAGACTTAAACTTACGCAAATTTCTTGACAGGTTCAATTATCTGTTTTGCATCTCCCTTCAAATTTCCGATTCACGAGAATTATCACTATCTTGATGCTAATATCATTCATCATTCGACAGATCCCACCATCCGACACGCTGGTGCATCTCAGAGCCTTGGTGAAATCATCACAACTACTCAGGTCATACTATTATGAAATCAGCATCACTCAAACTCAGCAAGCACATGATCGCTCTTTTGGAGCGTCATGGCATTACAACCCCCACCCCAATCCAGCGGGAGATCATCCCGGCAATCTTCGACAAGCGCGACGTTCTCGCACAATCGGAGACGGGATCCGGCAAAACAATAAGCTTCGCCATCCCGCTCATCGAGCAGCTCAACAGATCGGACGGGTTATCTGTCCTTGTCCTCGTCCCGACACGAGAGCTTTGTATCCAGGTGACCGGTGAGTTCGTGAAGTTCTCCGAAGGAAAGCATCTCGGCGTTACTTCCGTTTACGGCGGCGTTTCCATCAATGAGCAGGTGAAGAAAATGAGGACGACGAATATCATCGTTGCAACGCCGGGGCGTCTTCTCGACTTACTCAACCGCCGTGCGCTCACACTTGACACGATCCGTTCTCTTGTATTGGATGAAGCCGACCGTATGCTCGACATGGGATTCATCCGCGACATCGAGAAAATCCTCAGCCGCATACCCACACAGCACCAGACGCTTCTCTTCAGTGCAACGGTCTCTAAGGAAATTGAGCAACTGAGCAGAAAGTATTTGAAGAACCCTGTCAACGTGAAGCTTGCCTCGGAAGTGAAACCGGAGTTTCTCCAGCAAACGTACTATCAGACAACTCCGGAAGAGAAACTTCCGCTGCTCGTCGAGTTACTGAAAAGGGAGCGTGACCTTACGCTCGTGTTCTGCAACCGGAAACATTTCGCATCGAAACTTGCGCGGCGCTTAGCCCAGCACGGGATCCACGCGCGAAGCCTGCACGGGGATATGTCGCAGAATCAGCGCGAGCGGGTGTCGAACGAATTCCGGAAGCGGAAGATCAATGTCCTCGTTGCCACCGATGTGGCGGCGCGAGGGCTTCACATCGAAGGTATCTCGCATGTGTACAATTATGAAATCCCACGCGATGTCGATTCGTATACGCATCGCGTTGGGCGCACGGCACGGGCTGGTAAGACCGGCGAGGCGATCTCGTTTGTCTCCACCGGTGATGAACAGAAGTTCTTCAAGAATATTCTGTTCAACTATCAAGGGAGGATTACGCTGCAAAAGTTCGACCGGGGAATACTGACAGCACCAAAGACCGGAGACGGACAGAAGCAGGGGCAATCAAGGCAGCATCGTCAACCTTCACCACGCAAAGCGAATCACCGAAACAGTCGCCAGAGACATGAAACGAAGAGAGAATCTGAGTCTAAGCCCTCCGATGCGCCGCAGGTCGGAAAGTCCACATGGCGGAAGAGATGGGAAAAATATTTCAGGTAATACCCGCAGACAATCGGTAGACCTTACGCAAAATTCTTGTCTACGACAAGTCGTTGACCCCGACTGGATGTCGGGTCGTAGACTTGAGAGGGTCAATTATCGGGTTTTCCCCCTCCAGTCAAGCCGCCTCGTTGTTTTTCCAGTTCACTTTCCGTATCTTTTCATCATGATTACAGTTACAGTCGGAATCATTATGAACGATGGTAGGGTTCTCCTTTGTCAGCGCAAGCGATCGTCACGATACGGCTTGAAGTGGGAATTTCCGGGCGGCAAGCTGGAACACAAAGAACCAATGGAGGAGTGCCTCAAGCGTGAGCTTCATGAAGAATTGGGAATCCGGGCTGATATAGGATCACTCTTTCACCGTCAGCATTACGTGTATCCCGATAGCGGTTCGTATGATGTGTTTTACTATCTCGTGAGGCGATACTCGGGAGAAATTTCCAACCCCGCCTTTGGCGGGGCTTTTGCGCAATTGCAATGGGTGCCTATTGGCAAGCTTTCATCCTATGATATTCTCGAAGGAAACAGAGAAGCTGTTCAGAAATTGATCGAACACTATGGTAAAATTTGACAAGAAAAAAGTAAAGGCATTGCACCGTAAGATTCATGAGTGGTACGAAAAGAACCGACGGCAACTTATATGGCGCACTACGACGGATCCCTATACTATTCTTGTCTCGGAAATCATGCTTCAACAAACACAAGTTAGTCGCGTACAGGAAAAACTTCCACTCTTTTTGAAAAAGTTTCCTGCCTTCCAACAACTGGCACAAGCATCCAGAGCAGATGTCATCCGAGCTTGGCAGGGATTGGGCTACAATAATAGAGCAGTACGTCTCCTGAGTTTGGTAAAAATCGTAGTAAACGATTATCAAGGAAAATTGCCATCAAATATCGAAAAGCTACAACAACTTCCTGGCATCGGACGATATACCGCTCATGCAATAGTGTGTTTCGCTTTTAAAAAGAGAGTACCTGTGGTAGATGTCAACATTCAACGAGTCCTTTCGCGCCTCTTCTGGAAAATGTCGGCTCCCTTTCAGATGAAAAGATCAGAAGACATCTGGCGCTTTGCTGAAAAGATTCTTCCGAGAGATGCTTTTCGATGGAATCAGGCACTGATGGATTTGGGTGCACTGGTCTGCACAGCACGACAACCGTCGTGCACAGTCTGTCCTGTCGCTGAATTCTGCACCTCCAGCAACCGCATTGGCACTGTAAAGCAGAAACGGTCAATGGTATCGAAGAAAAAATCAGAGCCAACATACGATGGTATTCCACAGCGAATCTGGCGGGGGCGCCTCGTTGAGATATTCCGGTGTGTCAATGGTAAAGGAACGATTTCAATGCCACATCTTGGAAAAGCAATTAAACCAACATTCACAAAACGTGAAGTGCCATGGCTGGATCGTCTTGTCCAAACGCTACAGCAAGATGGCATCGTTGATCGTGTAGGAAACAATGTCATGCTTGCGCACGAATGAGGAAAGCACTAACACCATTGACTCTTAACGAATTACGGCAGTTGTACAACGAGCGGCAGACCGCTATTCTGCAACGGCTCATTGCATTTTCCAATGTTCCACCATCCGAATATTTTTACGAACTGGTCTACTGTTTGTTGACGCCACAATCGAGCGCAATCAATGCAGACAAAGCGGTCCATCTTCTTCGACAGCATGACCTGCTCAACGCTGACATCGACCCTGAACCGTTGCTGCATCAAAAAGACTTTTACATTCGCTTTCACAAAACGAAAGCAAGGCATCTCATAAACATCAAGAAGCAATTTCCCCTGATCGCTCAGCATCTTATGAATGGAAGCTCAAGTGTAGAGATGCGTGAATGGGTTGTGAAGAATGTGAAAGGTCTGGGGTGGAAGGAAGCCTCGCACTTTCTCAGGAACATCGGGCACCGAAATTTAGCAATCCTTGATCGCCACGTCCTGAAGAACTTAATTCGACTCAAAGTCATTCGCAGACGACCAAAGACCATGACACCAAAACGGTATAAAGCACTCGAGAAGAAATTTCAGACGTTTGCACTAAACATCGGTATTCCGATGGATGAATTGGACTTGCTTTTCTGGAGTATGGAAACGGGAGAGATAAGGAAATGATTTTAGATTTTGGATTTACAAACATTTTTCCTTTTGCATTTTTAATTTTGAATTGACTATGAAAGCTCTTGTCATTGGAGCGGGTATGATGGGAAGTGCGCTGGTATATGACCTCGCCTACTCGGATGGGATTGAAAAGATTGTCCTTGCTGACGTTAATGAGGAGCGTGCAAAAAACGTAGCAAATAGAGTTGGAAAAGCGGTCGAACCGAGAAGTCTTGATGTCAACTGCTATGATGATGTTGTCGAGTTGATGAGGGAGGTCGAAGTTGCAATTGGCGCGACAACGTACACACACAACACATCGCTAACAAAAGCCGCAATTGAAGCCGGGGTTCACTTCTGCGACTTAGGAGGAAATATGGACGTTGTTGACCGCCAGCTTGACATGGATTCCAAAGCAAAAGAAGCTCATGTCTGCATTCTTCCGAACTGTGGATTGGCTCCCGGGCTTGCGTGCGTTATCGCAGCAGGCGGGGCAAAAAAGTTTGAGCGCGTAGATGAAATCCATATACGAGTCGGTGGTTTACCTCAACACCCCAAGCCACCTCTGAATTACCAGCTTGTATTTTCGGCAGAGGGTCTCATCAACGAATACATCGAGCCTGCAGAAGTCATCCGCAATGGCGAGGTGAAGCATATCGAATCGATGAGTGATCTTGAAGAACTGGAATTTCCACCACCGTTTGGTAAATTAGAAGCGTTTAACACATCGGGCGGAGTGTCAACACTCACGCGCATGTTTAAAGGAAACATCAAAGAATTAGATTATAAAACGATCCGATACAAAGGACATTGCGAGAAGTTCAAAACACTGCTCGACCTTGGCTTTGCAAGCGCCGAGCCTATCGCTGCTGGTAACTCAGTCCGCACTGCACGTGAGCTGTTTGAAGAGCTTCTTCGCAGAAAACTCCCGTCAAATGGTCCCGATGTCGTCCTTATGCGTGTAACAATCACTGGCATGCAACGTAATTCTCAAAAAACACTTGCATATGAGATGATAGATTATTATGATGAGAAGCTTATGATGACATCAATGATGAGAACAACGGCATTCCCAACCTCTATCATTGCACAGATGGCAGTGAAGGGCACAATTACAGCTCGCGGAGTCGTGCCTCCTGAACAGTGTGTTCCTCTCAAGCCCTTCATGGCTGAATTGAAAAAGAGAAATATTGGAATTAAAGAAACTATTATCTAAGCATAGTATGAAACGCCCACTATCGGTCATCATTATCTCGAAAGATCCTAAGACATTGCGGGAAATACACAATCGGTTCGATGCACAGACGAGGTTTCCACGGTTCAAATTGTTTCTTATATTTTTCAAAGCATTGTTCACAGGTCATTTTTGATAAGAGGATAGTATAGTGACATCAACACAACTTCCTTTAGCCACAATCGAATGACAAGCTGGAATTCACTTCGACGAATTCTTTTTCCCCTGTTCCTCATCAGCGCTTCGAGCGTGAGCGCTCAATATATGTTACCCGTCCACTTCACGCAGGAGCCGTCGAGGAACACAACCATTGGGATGTTTCATCGAAGCGGTGTGACATATTGCTCGCTCACAGACCTTGTTGATGTCCTTCATCTTCCAGTACGGTATGATGCCGAAGTACAGGTACTGGAATTCCAGACAGATTTTTTCAGAATGAGATTGTCTTCAAACAACCCATTTGTCGTCATCACCGACGAAAAGCAAGCTGCGAGCATAGTCCAACTTTCGGCACAGGTTCTTTATGCGGCTACTGCGTTTTTCGTTCCTGTCGAATCCTTTATTTCACTTTTCGACCAGGGAATGCAAACCGAAATTTCTTATGATCGTGTGAATCCAAGAATTACTGTCGGTCCGGCTGTACCCTCATCGTTGTTCGATGTTACAGGATTAGCTTTTGAGCAGAAATCGAACGGGCATTTGATCAGAATCTTTTGTACAAAGAACCTTCCGGATTATGAAAGCTGGCTCAAGCCCATGGGTAACGATACGTGGCTTTACATTACTCTTGCTGACGCAAAAGCGAACATTGCCGCGATTAACAGGATCAAAACGACTGACTTCATCAAAAAGATTTTAGTCTTTCAATCGCCGACATCTGTTCAGCTGACGTTCAAGCTCAAAGGTCAGGTGAATAGTACCGAGTTGATGCCGGCAGAGGGAAGCAATGACATTCTGGTTGCTATCCACACCCCAACGAAAGAACAGCTTGCTCTCCGAAAGGAGCGAAGCACAAAACGGAGTGTTGAAGACGAGCGAAAACGATGGATGCTCGATGTCGTTGTCATTGATGCTGGCCATGGCGGCGATGATCCCGGTACAATTGGTGCTATGAAAACAAAAGAGAAAGATGTTACATTGGGGATTGCACTGAAACTTGGAAGACTTATAGAAAAACATCTTCCTAGCACGAAGGTTGTCTACACGCGAACAACAGACGAGTTTGTCGAGCTTTATCGACGTGGACAAATTGCCAATCAGGCTGGCGGCAAGTTGTTCATCAGCATCCACTGCAACGCCGCTCCGCGCAAACGTGACGAAACAAAGGGGTTTGAAATTTACTTGCTGCGACCGGGGAAAACGGAAGATGCCATCCATATAGCTGAACGTGAAAATGAGGCTGTTAAATTGGAGAAGGGTTATGAACAGCGGTACCAGAAACTCACTGAAGAAAATTTCATTCTTCTCACGATGGCACAGAGTGCGTACATGAAGTACAGCGAACAATTTGCAGATATCCTTCAGCAGGAAATGGGCAGATACCTCGGCATCCTGAACAATGGAGTGAAGCAAGCCGGTTTCTATGTGCTCGTCGGTGCATCGATGCCAAATGTTCTTCTGGAAGCAGGATACCTTTCCAACAAGCAGGATGAACATATCTTGAGAAGCGCTCAAGGGCAGCAGCGTATTGCCGAAGCGGTCTTCAATGCAGTGAAGCGCTACAAGCTCGAATATGAGCGATCATTAGAGGAAGGAAAAGAGTTAGGTTCAAGTGCAAAGTAAACGGTAGCATGTTCCGTAACCTTCGTCTTTCAACCAAACTGTACTTTACCATCCCGCCGCTGCTGCTTCTCGCTATCGGAACGAGCGTTTACCTCAACAACAAATACCAGACGCGCAGAATACAGGAACAAGCACTCGAGACAGCAAAGACGTACGGCAACTTGATTCGAGAGTCGCTTGTAGAAATGATGGTAAAAAACGAGCGGGTCGATGACGATTACCTTGAGCGATTGAAGAACATACAGGAGATCAAGGGCCTTCATGTCCACATGACACTCAATAATCTCCACTTACGTGAACATCTTCAGGAGGAATCACGACTCGAACGGTTACAGCGGAGAGAGCAGTTGGCACCGAAGCTCACAGCAGAAGAGATGGAAGTTTTCCGAACAGGAGAGCCTGTCTGGAAACCTTTAGGCATCAATTTTCATGCAATCATACCCTTCAAAGCAGAAACCAGATGTCAACGCTGTCATGATGTCCCTGTTGGGCACGTCCTTGGTGCTGCTGAGATGGATATCTCTCTGAAAGGGGTCGCGGAGACAATTGATGCAAATTGGACACGTTCACTCGTAGTGTTCTTTGGTTTCACCATTCTTGCCATCACACTGAGCATTTACCTTTATCATACCCTTGTAGCGAAACGATTAAAAAAATTGATTGAAGCAACAAAAGTTTTGGGAAGCGGCAACCTCGGGTCACCTGTCAGCATTGACTCTTCAGCGGATGAATTTGGTGAACTGGCAATATCCTTTGAACAGATGCGTAAACACTTGAAAGAAACGCAGGAAAAGCTCATCCACTCCGAGCGACTCTCAGCTATTGGCAAAATGGCAAGCTCGATCATCCATGATTTTCGAACGCCGATGAGTGCCATCAATCTTGCCATCGACTCGCTGGAACAAGGCCGAGAAGTATCCAAAGACAAAGCACAACATTTGTACGAAGTGATGCGTGATTCAATCCACCGGATGGTCATCATGGCACAAGAGCTTCTTGATTTCTCGCGCGGTGAGACACATCTTGAGAAGTCCGAATTTTCCGTCGATGAATTTATGACGCTCTTAATCCGTAGTGTCCAGCAGAATCTTGAACGATCGAGAGTGACCCTTCACGTGGAGAATCATCACAAAGGTACAGCGATCTTCGATCCCGATCGGTTGCACCGCGCTTTAGTCAACATCATCAACAATGCTCAGGATGCAATGCCGAACGGCGGAACCTTACATATTACAACGGGTAAGGAAGATGGCTGTCTTTACTTCTCTATCGCGGATACAGGCATTGGAATTCCGCCTGAAATCAAAGACAAAATCTTTGATGCGTTTGTAACAGCAGGAAAGAAGAAAGGCACAGGGCTTGGCTTGGCTATTACGAAACGGATCATTGATCAGCATGGTGGAACGATTGAGGTAGAAAGCGAGAGAGGGAAGGGGACAAGGTTTAGGGTGAAAGTTCCTGTCAGATAATAAAAAACACGTTCAAAAATAGCTCGCTACGCTGAAATTCATTTCAGCACGATCATCTTCTTCACATCCGAAAATCTGACTGAACTTCCAGGTTTGATGCCTGTCGCTGCAATGCGGTAAAAGTAAACTCCGCTGGGAACACCTGCGGGATTCCAGTTCACTACGTATCTCCCCTGTTCTTTCACCTCATTTACCAGCGTTACCACTTCTTCGCCGAGGACGTTGTAAATCTTCAACGACACATGGCTGAGTGCTCCAAGCTCAAAGCTCAGTGTTGTCATTGGATTAAAAGGATTGGGATAGTTTTGCTCAAGGACAAAGCAGTTGGGGGTTTGGGGTTCGAGGTTTGAGTTTTCTTGCACATTGACGATTGGGTTTTGGAGACAATTGGAAACATCGAACTGGGCGAGTGGATAGACATCAGAAGAATCAGGAGGACAACTTCCTCCCCAGTAATTGTATTGGGCATTGATGACACTGCCTGAACCGGCTCTATACAACTGCTTACCAATATAGTCTGCAACATTGCTATAGATGTCATTGCCATCAGATAGAGTTCCTCCTATGATTGGATTGGAAGTAGCATCAACCCAGATACCCCCACCAAAGTAGTTGATCCAGGTACATGGTCCAACGATCTGATTATCTGTAATGATGTTAGCGAGAATGCGTGGAAATGAGGAATCCTTGATAGCTACACCACCGCCACGGTTGGAGCACGAAAACAAGATATTCTCTGTAATAATATTTCCATGGATAGTCGGAGATGAACCGCATACAAAAATTCCTCCGCCAAAAACCTGCAAACCGATGACCGTACCTGTCCCCCCAGTGATCGTGAACCCTGTAAGAAGAGCTACAGGTTTCTCGGCGCTAGCAAACGTCACCACGCTCCCGCTGTCTGCTTGAATGATAGTTTGCCCGATGTAGCCTTTATCTCCTGTAGTCAGGAACTGTGATGCAACAGTGATGCTTTTCCCGAGGAAATCAATGTTTTCACGATACGTTCCGGGAGAGACAAGCACAGTATCTCCATCGCGCGCAAAGGCAATTGCTGATTGTATCGTCGGTTGGTCTTGGGGGACATGGATAATCATTGGTGACGATGGTGCCGCACCTGAAAGATGCAGAATCGTACCGCTATAGCCAACAGCAAAACCGTTTGACTCATTGAAAAAGGCAATCGAACGGAGGTCAGCAGTTGTTCCTGTCAGCTCCTGTGTCCAATTCTCTCCATCATTCGTTGATTTAAAAATTCTTCCGTCTGATCCGCACACATAAACGGTGGGTGAAGTCCAAAATGCACTGACATCATTGAGTATTGTTGGTGCTGTTATACCGGTTCCAAGCTGCGTCCAGGTTGTATCATACCGCAGGACGAAGGGGAGCGGACCGGGATTTCCACCCCAACCGACGACATAGATTGGATAGTGGATCAAGTCACCGCCGGTGACCACATCCCAAATAATGATAGGAATTTTTATCGAATCCCAAAAGAACCAATACGTGTATAACAATTGATGAGTCAGTGCTTTCACGATGCACGACTGCAGAGGACCATACCTGACCGAAAGACTGAGGACGGGATCACCATCAAGCATACGGGATTCACCAGCACACTGGACTTCCCCGCTATAGCCACCTGTGCAGACCTCATCACAGAACTCGATCCCAGCAGCGACCGAAATGAGTTTATCCGGTCGCCATTCCGCAGTCCACGTCTCACCGCCATCTGTTGTTGTACAGAGGACGCTATCACCAGCAATATACCCCCGCTCCTTATATGAGAACGCAACAGCGTTCAACCTTTTCACAGTTCCGCTCTCTTTTCTGATCCAGTGTTGTCCAGCATCTGTTGTCTTGAGGATCGTACCGCTGTTCCCGACAACAATGGCGGTCATGGAATCGACTACAGCAACATCATTCAGTCGAACAGTTGTTCCACTGTTCTGCTTGATCCAGGGAAGACCGCCAAGCGTGTTGTGGTAAAGACGGTTCTGACCGAATAACCCAGCAATGCCCGCTGCGTTCGCAGTGATGATATCAAGGGTACTGTCGCGGTTATAGTCAAAGAGTGCAGAGGAAACTGTGAAATCCAAGACACGAGGCAGGAGCGATGTCTTATCTTCGAGCGTACCGTCACCCCGGTTAACAAAAAGGAAATCGTACGAAGGTACACCGAGCTCTACGCGAGGAAGGAATAGATCAGGATAGACATCTGAATCCAAGAACCCAAAGTTCGCGTCGTTAAACCAACCCGAGATATAGTGAGGCAAGGCATCCTCAGCGACAGAGAAATAGCCCACTCCGTCATTGTGTAGCATCCTTACTTGGTATAAATATTCGCCGAATGGAAATCCAACCTCCAGAAGATCATCGTCACCATCTTGGTCAACGTCACCGAATGCGAGAGTACGTATCGACCGATTATCCTGTGGAGGCATGCGGGACTCTGTCTCATCAGAGAAGAAACCGTTGCCAAGATTGTGGAAGATCGTCGTGCGTCCGCTAAGGGTATCGATACAGGTCGGGTCATCGACCGTTATACACAGCTCTGTATTTGCAAATACAATGTCATCAAGCGAGTCACCATCAATATCGCCAGCAAACGGGATAAGGAATCCGTATTCTTCGGCATAGCTGAGCCGCTGGAGCGTATCGCGCAAAAAGTGCCCGTCACCGCTACTGATCCAGATTTCCGGGGTGAGAATGGAGCCACCGGAATCTGGTGGACCAAAGATGTTGACAACAAGATCGAGAGATTGACTGGAGTCCGCGTGCAGAGCGGTAGAGAAATACACAAACCTGCCGTAGGATCCCGGATCAATAGAGGGTAACCGCTGAGTGCTCTGGTCTGTGAACACTCCAGTGCCATTGTTAATGAGGAGCGTGGCAACCAGGGATCGGTCGCCACAGGAGAATCCTCCAATGAACATGTCGACATCGCCGTCCCCATCGGCATCGAATAACACCAAGCTGTATGATGGAGCAAATATATCCGGGATACGAGAATCCGTCTCGTCGACGTATGAACCGTTGGGTGTTTGTATCCACACTCGCGGGCGTGTATCCGTACTGAGACTGTCGCAGTAAATGAGAGTCCGCGTAAAGACAATGTCATCTCTTGCATCACCATTGAGATCCGCTGTCTTGAGCTGGCCCGCGTTCCACTCTTGCTGCGGCAGATACGTGGAGGTTACATCTGCGAAACCAAAGCCCTGTGATGTGGAAGGTGGAGTGATTTGCTCACCGGGCGCAGCAAGGAAGTAAATACCATCGGTAAGGTTCATCAGGCGCTCGTGACGGGATGTGATCACCTCAGATCTGAGCGCACGAGCCTGTACGGCACTCACGCGCTCTGAGGTCTGAATCGTTCCGAGAAATCTCCCGTGGAGATCGAATACATTAGCGGTGTAGTTTTTGTCTCCTCCTATCAGAGAAGTAACAAACGCTAACGTGAGAAGCAGTGGCGGTAGAAAGAATTGTCGAGCCATAATGTTTTCCTTTTCCGTGAATATCTTTATCTACGGTAACACGTTTATCGAAGTCCACCATTGTAAGTCCGAAAGCTCGGAGCCTTCGTACGTCTCCACAAAGTTCGGAATCACTAGGAAGCGGATGTTGAAGACGCTCGATGGTGAAATGGTCAGTCCGGCAAGAAGCGTGGTTCGAATATCGCTGACACGCTCCGTCGGCAGGGTGTAGCGCTCACCAAAGTTCTCCCTGCGCGAAGTGTCCTGCAGGTTCGCCTGCACGCGGTAGTCGAAGATGGCAAGTGTGACATCGTCTGCACACCAACTCGATGAACTTCGATTGAAACCGAACATAAACTCCACAACATCCGATGTCTTTATCGTAAAGAACACTGGTATCGTAAACCGCGAAAGCCTGGATCGAAAATTCCAGAACAGGGTTTTCGATTCGTCAGTTGAATCGAAATAGTTGTAAGGGTAGCTGCCAGTGTTCGAGTAGCGTGAATGCCTGTCCGCGAAAACCGCTTCCTGAGTGTTCGTCTCAACGATACGGCTTTCATACTGCACGCCGAGATACAGCCTCACCTTGGAGTTGATCTCCCATTGCAACGAACCTACCGCACGATGAGTGTTGCCAACTGTCGTTCCTGTTCCGTCTCGGTGATCAAAGAGTCTGTACGTTGATCGGTAGTTGTACTCAGTCGTATCCCATCGATACCTTGACATTCCGTAAGACGTGTCCAGAATCAGTCCATCGAGGGTGATGTCAGTATTCTGTCTGGCATACTGATAATGAAACTGAAAGAGTTGTGTGCTGGTTGCACGGGCTCGAAGATCCACACCAGCGAGGGCGGTCTTCCCATCATGGATCCACGACTGGCTCTGCATACCGGATTTGGCATACACGCTCCAGTTATCCGTCAGAGAGCCGATTGGACCGTAGCCGTAGTACGATGAATCATCGCGAGTCAAAAGTTGATCGGCATCTCCCCAAAGGTATCCTCCCGAGAAACCGAGTTGGTATTTCTGATCGAAGGCGTAGTTAATTCCCCCAATCAATTCCCAGTGCCGATACGATTGTGTCCTCGCCTCGAGGTTTCGCCAGAGGGAAGTACTGTTCGTGTTGTAATAGTATTCCCATAGATTCTGCGAGCCATATGAGCCTTCACGGTCGAACGTCACCCGAGCGACCTTGGCTCCGACGTGAAGGGTCGGATCGACCTCGTAGCCTGCGAAGAGCGATGCAAAATGTCCCTCTTGATGAATGTCATCCCTCCCGCTGAACTTATCTACAATCGGGATGTTCGTTGCGGCATCGGATCTGACACCAAGGTAATTGGATCCGAGAACCGATTTGTAAATGTCCTGGGGGATTGGGTAATACTTATCGTCTTGCGAGACCAGCTGGTATGTTACACCAAGCGACAAATTTCTTAGTAACCCTTCCGTTGGTCTCAAGAGATACGCTGCGGAAACAACTGGTTCAAGCTCCCGACGCGTGTTGATGTAGAATCGCGGATAGGGAATGAAGACGCTGACATCGGTAGAGCGGTCGGCCAGAATGGGGTATGGGAAATAAATGGCCCGCGATTCCCGAATCTCTCTGGCGCTTCTGAAATCGAGGTAGCCGAAGCTCGGTCGTATGCTATCGCGATAGAGATAGGCCGGATTCACATCAAGATTAAGAAGCGGATCATCCAACACTCCAGAGACAGAATGCTTGAACGTCCCGATACCGAATGGAATGAGCCGATAGGGAGTGAAAAAGAAATCGGTCTGCTCGAATGATTTCTCCATCACCTGCTCTCCGAAGTACTGGCTGAAGCCCGTGCTCGAGATGGTGAGCGCAAGGTATGCGATGATTACGATGTTGTTCTTCTGGTTCATCGTCAAGATACTCCTAATTAGTGGTGAATATTGATCGAGCTAATTTGAGCAAGCGGAATCCAAAGTGGTTCCTTGAGTCAATGAACCGTTTTTCCGAATCATTCAACGGACGCGGATCTTGCTTCTGCTCCGAAGTGCCGTGATCCGTGTAGCTGAAAAAGCAGCAACCCAACGCGATGAAAAATAACATTTTGGTTTTCATAGTCGCTACCTCCCTAAGAAGTTCTACCGGATTCGTTCATATACATGGTAATAGCAATCAATGCAAACATCCGTCAATCTGAGTGTATCTCGATCTACTTGGAAGGCCTGTGGAAGGAACCTTAGCGAATCAAGGTAGTGGATTACGTCTAATGTATCAGGGCTCAGAATTGTTTTCTCGCGCCTGATGGTGAAGGAGGTGGTCGCGACAAGCGTGTCGCTGCGATAATAGAAGAATGAGCCGTTCGGATAATACTCCACGCGAACTGCCGGTGGAGGCCTCAATGTATGGCCTGCAAATCCTCCTACAGAGAAAAGCCAATTCCATTTTCCATAAAGACGAATCGGTAAAGCTCGGAGTATCAATTTGAGCCCTTGTGGACTCACCAAGGTGAGGGTGTCGTGGCAGTGGATAGCCTCCGGCAAAGCGTATCGCTTGCTCTCCACAAAGTATGCTCTGCACAACTGAGCCGGACTAACTTTGTATAACCACACCTCGGCTCTCGAGGTACTGACAATTCGGTACTGAAGAGAGAATTCGTGACCACCATTACACCCACTGTATCCAACCGTCACTACCAATGAATCTGAGCTGAGGTTGGGAGTTGTCGCGGTCTGGATAATGACGTAAGGAGACCCAAACTGATCGCTCGGTCCTTCCCCATCCGTGATGCATCCCCCGATGCTTGCCAGTATCATTGCAAGGCACACGAGAGAAATTTTCATTGTCTTTTCCACTATGTCCAACTATAGCTGAATAAAATTTCTTCACTCAAAATCTTGCACTCACGTTCATCGCCGGATACAATGGAAACAGTGGCGGTGCGTCAAACGTTGCTCTCCACTTCCGCCTGACATCGGGACTCTGGCGAAGCTCCCAGACAAATGGGTCGATGAGACCATATCCGTTTAATAATCGAAGAGTTGCCTGGATTGGAACACTCCACCACGAAAACCCATGTGTCATTCGGACCTCGATCCTCTGGAAACCCGGCAAGCGACCTCCGTTGATGTCAATGGGCTCCGCATACTGCGTGTTGGCTCTAACCTCCGGTCCAACAAGGAAGTCCTGGGCTAACTCTTTCAAGCCCGTTGGGGCGAAAGATGGAAACTGATTTGATGAGAGAAGACACATCGCCCCTATTGCCCAGTTGTCAAAGGGAGAGAACGATATCGCTGCGTAGACCTCATGTCTCCGATCGAATCGTGGTCTGAACGGTTCTCCGCCGTTAAGTTCGGCAAACCGATTGGTCGCCCACGAGAAGCTGTACCGGATTGAACCAGTGAAATTGCCTGTACGCTTATGGAGCGTCGCCTCGACTCCGTAGACTATTCCTTCTCCGATGATCAGCGCATTGGAGAGGTCATCGACTGTATTGTACACCGTATCAAGCACGAACTCATGGAGTTTCTGAGTCATCCTGTAGTAGGACTCAATCGCAAGTCGATACTGATGGTCGCGCAAATACTTTTCCGCCCCGAGAGAGGCTTGTAAAGACGTAGAAGGAGAAACATACTCCGTCGAAGGGTAGAAGAAGATCGACGGGTAGAAAAGGAAAATGCCGCTGTGGCGAAACGGGTGAACGAACTGATTAACTGATGAAAAAGTTGAATATAACCGAAGATCGTCATGCAGCGATACAAGCAGTGAGAAACGAGGGTCGACTGCGGAGAAGGATCCCTGTCTTGCGACGAAGGAAGTTGCGCGAGCGCCCAGCTCAGCCGAAACGGACGGGACCAACCGCCATTGATCCTGTAAATAAACCGACAACTCCCACGGTGAGAATCCGCTCAGCGACATCGGCGCAAGCTGGCTAGAGAATTCGCTTATACTTCCCCTCATCCAATGACGTACAAGCTCGACGCCAGCGAGCACCGTGTGGTATTGATCGTAAAAGTACTCAGCGTGTGCACGCACCGCCGCATCCTCAATAGCGTAATCCGAATTGTAGAACTGCGGCGGTACGCTGTTTTCGACTCCGGCAAGACGATGTTCCGCGTCGAAAGCGTATCTCGTGTAGATTGCTGAAGCATGGAAGAAGAGCGAAGGAGATACGACACCGATCCAGCGTACGTTTGCGGCTGCATTGCCCCAGCGCAGGGAATTAGACAGCCGGTCTCCTCTGATGTCATTTACCTGCTTGTCGTACGTATCCCGCCCAAGATACCCACTCAGAGAAAGCCGCTGGCTTCCGGGCAGATTGTGCGTTACCTTCGTTACCATCTCGATCGAGTTGAGATCGCTACGCGCTCCGGTCGTGGGTTTGTTGGTAAGGAAGATGTCGGGATATCCATGTCGACCCGACGCCATGAAGGTTGTACGCTGGAGGAGCGGTCCTTCAAGCGTGAGAGCAGAGCCAAGCGAGCCGACTTCCGCAGTGCCTGTAAGCTTTTCATCTCTCCCATCGTGAAGCGTGACATCGAGGATCCCTCCGATGCGGCCACCATAGTATGACGGGATGCCGCCAGCAATTACCTGTATGTCGTGGACCGCGTCAGCGTTGAACGTGCTCATCACACCTCCGAAGTGAACAGGGTTGTACACTCTTGCGCCTTCGAACAGGTACTGGTTCTGATCGGTTGGCGTTGCGCGGATGTAGACTCCACGGGAAATTCCTTCCGAAGCTGTGAACGCCGGCCGACTCCCCTCGACGGTCACCTCTGGCAACACAACATCCTGTGGACAAAATAACAGTTCACGCTCTACGTCTACGCCTGGTGAAATCGTGATCGATTCAATGACTGCCCGGTAGCCTACGCATCGGACATTCAACACATAGTCGCCTGACTGAACATTACGGAGCGAAAAGAAGCCGAATTGGTTTGTCGAGCACCACCGATAGGTGTCTATCGAACCTGCTCTCCTTTCGAGAATCACACTTGCGCCGCTAACGCCTTCACCAGTAAGAGAATCTCTGACCGTTCCGGCAAGAGTCGCGGCGGAAGCCTCGGGATCAGGAACTCTTCTCTGAAGTACAACTTGAGCACCGATCGATTTCCAGACAAGCTGCTGTCCGGAAATTACTTTCTCAAGGGCTTCCTTGAAACCGCAATTGCTGCATTCTGCGCTCACTCGTTTTCCGGAAACATCATTGTCGAGATAAATCAGGGGAACTGCATACCATCTCAAAAGTGAATCGAGGGCGACGCGAAGATCCGTATCAAGAAACCGGAAGGAGTGAACTTTCCCGTCATCCTGTGCAACGACTGCAGATGCCGCCACAGAAAAGAGACTAATAAACAGTATATCCTTGACCGTCACGCTCATACGTCTTGCCGGTGAGTTCACATAGTGCAGACAACGCAGACTCAGCAGTCTTTGCATCGAGAATTCCTGTGGCTGCCTCGCCACGAACCTTTTGATTTTTTATGGAGATGGTTACATCGAATCGAAGCTCGATCTCACGACAAGCTTCGACGAATGAAGTTCTGTTAAAGAGCAGCTTGCCGTGCATCCAGCCCGGATATTCGGACGATGGGACATCGGCGATCCGTTTCGGAAAATCGTTTTGCAAGCAGAGCGCCATCTGGTGCTTCGACAACAGGATCGAGCTGTCCCTGCCTCGGCGGCTGGCGCTGAGATTCACCGCCCCTTCGATAACAGCAACCTCAAGCACTTCTTCCCGCGCGCGGACGTTGAACTCGGTTCCCACTACCTGCACATCGGCGAACGCTGTGGAAATGATGAACGGATCTCCGTTGTGGCGAACCCGAAAATACGCTTCCCCTTGAAGCGAAAGCCGTCGTGACATTCCGCGGCGAAGTTCCGAGACGACAAGTTCGGTCGTATGGTTGAGTGTTACCTGGGATCCATCGTGGAGAATAACTGCCTTCCGTTCTCCCCTTCCGGTTGCAAATCTTTCAAGAGAGGTTTGGGTGGATATGAAGTAGACATAGCCGCCGAGGATAGCGAGAACAATAATTGCCACCCCGAGAGCGAATCGAGGTTTCAATCTGGGCTGGAACTGACGAGGTTCAAGTTCACTCTGGGCTAAGGCTCGCTGGAGCCGGAGCCATTGTTCGCAGGTGTCGGGGTTAACCTTTCGCAACCGAACAAACAGCCCGTGTAGAATTTCATTGATTGACGCTTCTACTACCTCATCGTTATTGTCGAAGCGGAAAATTGATTTTAGCTTTTGAAGGACTTTGGCCATGGCTATGGTCATTTAGAAATCGATTCTTCGAAAGAGTACTTAGTATCTTTGGAAAAAGTTCCTGAGAATTACATGCTATCTCTCAGTGTAAGGAAAAATTGATTGCAGAGGTATTCTCAGCCCCATCTTTGTTCATTCCATGAGTGATCTTTGATCAGATTTACTCCGGGCTGGTAACGAACGAGAATGTATGTGACTTTTTCATGAAAGTCCCAAACATATCTTTAACCGCTGGGTTAATCGAAACAGTGTACTTCGTATTGCGCTGGAGTGAGGTGGAGGGGATAAACTCCACAATATATTTCACATCTTGATAGAGACCGCCATACACAAATGTACCTGCCACGTTGGGTGAAATCGAAAACGAGCTTTCCACCGTCGATTTCAGGATATACGTATTGAAGTACAGCGATATCCTTGTCGAAGGGTTCACGAACAGCTGACCATTCCCTGGACCTGTCCATGATATGTGCACCGGAGCTGTTCGGAAAGAGAAACTGAAGCGCTCGCCAAGGAGATTTCCATCTAAATCTCGTGCTGTTGAATCAATCGTTACCTGATAGAGTGTATCTGCCCGGAAAATTCCGCCCATGTAGATCGTCATAACGTTGCCTTGGGGCCACAGGACAATGCGACTATCATTCGGTGTAACAGATAATGCTGCTTCAGTTGTCACAGGATCCATTCTTCGAGGAAATGTCACACGGATTCCACCATAAGTAAGAGGACTGACATCAATATCGCCGTCAACTGGATCCGTCTGAATTCCATAGACAGTATAGCTTGCCTGGACAGTGCTGAACTTGAAAACCAGGGGAAAGCGAAGATGATTTCCAGACGTGTCATGTGCTTCAGTGGAAAGTGTTACTGTGTAGGTCGTATCTACATACGAATCCTTGCGTGACATTGCGTACGTCACGGATGTCACTTTGCTAAAGGTTGTAATCTCTGCCCCGACATCGACCGGCGTAGCAGCATCGACACGAGGGTAGAATGCATAAATAGGCGAATAGATGTATTGTCCCCAATAAAAAATTCCTGTGCTTGGCGGATCAGTCGAGAATGCCTTCTCAACGCTGACCCGATCCATCGGTTGCGTGAAGAGAATCGAGATAGACAGACGTGCGAATCGATTATCATACACAACCTCACCATTATTTTTTGGATAGTGATCAGCAACGAGATCCGGGACTTTCGATAAATCTATGTCGCCAACGTAAGCAATGCCGCCACCGGAAACTATGACGTTGGCTCGCTTATAGATACGATAATTATCCGCACGAATAGTGAGATCATAATTACCAAGACGGATGTTACGGAATGCAAATGATCCATCACTGGAATTGATTCGTGTTGAATCGATGACACTCACTTGATTGATCAAAACTACGGCATTGCTTTCCTTTTGAAATACTCGTCCGACAATATCACCATGAAATTGGTCATTACTCAAAGACCCGCCCGAAGGGATATTGTTAATGATGGTCTCCTTACAGGAAAGCGAAAAAAATGAAATCAAAGTGATAGCGGCAAAAAGAAAACGGTTGTAGTTCATGGTTTTTCTTCTCCCTAAGTAGTAATTGATAGTAAATGCTTCATTTGCCTTTTCGGCGTTAATGCAAAGGGACACCACTCATCCTCAGAAATGGAATACCATACAGATTCATGGGAAAACCTTCTCTCTCGGAATCTATCTTCGGATGTTTTCCACCGGTCATCTTTCACAGTATGAAACTCACCAACTAACTACTGATATAACGATTATCTCCCCCATTACCCCTAAATGTCTCTGCAAATTTCTTTTTGATCTGCTGTTGCTCATGTCCATGTTTATTCCTATTTTTGAACAAAGAACCCTATCTGTCCATGCCCAAAAGCGACGACCAACTCATCAAACAGTTGAGGGACTCTGGTGAAGCTGCTTTTCGACTTCTTTTCGAGAAGTATCAACCAATTGTGTTTCGTAACGTCTTCTATAGTCTCGGTGACAGAGACACTGCCCATGATATAGTTCAGGAGACCTTTTTACGGCTCTGGAATAACAGGGCTTGGCTTCAGCCTCATCTTCCACTTCTTGCTTATCTTTTCCGCATAAGCCGAAACCTCGTCCGCGATCATGCAAAACATCGCGCCGTAAGAGTCAAATCCGCTGAGAATATTCCCCGCGCATCTCCATCCATTGGCGAGGATCCGGAGGAATCTCTCCAGTTGAGCATGCTGGAGGAAAAAATAGATCAGACTGTAAGAACTAAGCTTCCAACAAAGTGCCGTGAGATTTTCTTGTTGAGCAGAATGGAGGGAATGTCGAACGTCGAGATCAGTGTCCATCTAGGCATTAGCGTAAAAACAGTCGAGAATCAGATCACGCGTGCGCTGAAGATTCTCAGACGAAACCTTGCGGGGTATGTTCAAAAATAACTTGCCACACTAAAGTTCACCCCTGCACCTCTTTCCAACACATCAACCCGACTCCACATCCAGTTGTAATAGTAATCGAGCTTGAACACAGTATCCTGTACTGGTCGGAAGTTAACGCCAAGAGATAGCCGCTGATGACCATCTCCCTTGAGGTCAGCATCGAAATCCACAAACTCGTATCGAGCAATGGCGGTGAAGTGTGAGTGCGGTAGTGTAGTGAACCATCCGTGTCCAAAGCGGTAGTTAACCTGACCATATACACCTTGCTGCCTTTCAGCAAAAAGTTCCCTCAGGGATGGAACTACATTGATAGAAGCAAAAGCGTACTCACCGAGAAGATCAACATGCTTTGTCGTCAGTTCCCAGTCGAATGCCACAATGGTTAGGTTGCGGCGCTCATCAATGGTAAATTCATCGACTTTGTACCGATTGTATGGCCCCGTATGAAATGATGCACCGAGTTCCACATTCAAGTTGGGTGAGTAAGCTACTCGCCCTACAAATGATGGAGCTGGATTATTATCTTCTCCAACATCCCCACGTCCTTCACGGATGCGAGTTCCTTCTCCATCAGAAAGCACAATGCCATCGTTGAAGCCGTTTACACCGTAGACTTCATACGTGATTCGTGATTGCTCTGATGGATAGAAAGCACCGTAGAATCCAATTCCCGCTTCGGATAATGCAGTTGGAATGATTTGGGTGCTAACCAGTGGTCTATCGGTGAGTTCATTTAATGGACTGTCGTGTGTGAGATTGAATTTTCCAAGAGGTGAAAGAATAATCCCTCCACGAAAGATCAACATCGGGTGAATCTCGAAATCCAGTGCCGCAAACTCCATTGCAATTTCTTCAGTGCCATGCTCAAACTCAAGCTCAGCAAAGACACGAGTTCGCTCGTTCAGCGCAGAATGCAAGAAGATATTAAACCTTCGCGCCTCAAAGGTTACTTCCTCGGTAACCCCTTGTTCACGCTCGAGTTTCCACACAGCTTCCATGTAACCACCGAGTGCTGTCTTGCCAAACAATCGTGTTACAAACGGCTTATCGTATACGCCACCACGAATAAACGGACGAGGGGGTGGGAGCGTATCGGTCTCTTCCTGTCCTAAACTCTGCGAAGTGAAGATAAAGAGCATAAGGAGCAGTACGACATTCAATTTGACTCTTGGAGTTTTGGAATAGTGGAGTGATGGAATGATGTCAACATCAATACTCCAATACCCCATCTCTCTATTAAGCCAGCTCTTACAAGTGAATAACCAATGTTTTGCCATCATTTTCTGTGTAAAATGTTTTGAGAGAGTGCTCAGCAGGACCTCGAACAACAGTTCCATCAAGTGCATACGTCGATCCATGGCATGGGCATCGGAAGAACGAGCGCTCTTTCCTTACCGTACATCCTAAATGTGTACAAATCGGAGAGAGAGCAACAAATGTATCATGTGCTGTCCGGACAACGACAATCGGAGACGAAACACTTTCTACATCCAGTTGAATTGCTCCACCATTATATTGTAATTCCAAATATTCCGAGATAACTAAATCAATTGCACCTTCCGTTGAGGCAACCTGGTATGTTGTCAATCCGGTGACAGCACATCCATGCAGGAGGGCGACACTCGGTACTCCCCCAAGAACCAATAGTTGTCGAAGAAATGTACGCCGATCGATCGTTTGAGACATAAGATTACAAAGATCGTAAAAATGCGATCAAGGCTTCTTTGTCGCTTTCCGATAATTCAAGAAATCCATCCCTTGCACCTGCCGTCTCTCCACCGTGAGCACGAATCGCTTCACGCAGATCTGATGTTCGACCATCATGGAGATAATAGGCAGTACCGCCTAATTGCTGCTCATACAATCTTAAGCCCCAGAGCGGTGTCGTGCGCCATTCTCTGCCGTTTGCTTCACCTTCCACAAAGTTATCCGCAAGCTCGTCACCCATATCGTGCAGGAGAAGGTCGGAGTACAAAGGAACGTCGACATTGCTTAGTGCCGAAATCGTTGGGTGTGTACCCGTCCTCATTACTGGGATGTGGCAGCTTGCACATCCAATCTGCCCAAAGAGTTGTTCTCCGCGCTGCACGTACGGTGTTTGTTCACCGCGTTTTGGCGGTGCCAACGTTCGAAGATAAAAGACAACGTCATTGACCGTTGCCGCAGAAACTTCTGGATCAGCAACATCGTCGCCGAGGATTCCTGCTTGGGGATGAGGATTCTCTACTGGTAGATATTCAGTGGTAATCCCTATGTCCTGTTGATAGGCGGTTACAACCTGCTGTGTGAGAAACGCAACACCTGCTTTGCGTCCGAATCTGCCGAGGTATTTTCCATTGTAGGGTCCAGGTTCTTCAGTGATGTAATCTGCAGCAAAAACGAAGTTTGCACGCCCAGAAATACCATCGTTGTCACTGTCACTCGGATCAGCGCGCGCAAGGATTGCACTATCGGGGATAGATTCAATGAGTCCCATCCCAAAGACAACTGGTCCACTTCGCACCGAAATAGCGTTTGCATGCGCAGGAATGACTTCAGCAGGCACACCTGGAAGACTACGATTTTGCAGTTGTGGTCCACCACTTTCTAAGAGTGGATCGAAACTCGTCCCGGTGTTCAAGCCAAATCGAGTAAGATTTGTACGAGGATGACTTTTTCCATCGGATGGGTGGCAGCTTTCACATGCTGGCTGGTTGAAAAGAGGACCAAGACCTTCAGCAAATGAGAATCGCTTCTCGAATGCCTCATCTCCACGCGCAAACGCAAGTTGCTGGTCTCTCGTTAAACCATCCAGTGGTTGATCAAATGTTTCTCCCTGTTCCGGGGGAGAAGTAAAAAATGTCTCACACCCAGAGAATAAAAGCAACCCTACCCCTACAAGGAATCCAATTATGAGATAACTCTGTTTCATGATCTCTCCTGCTTTTATTGAATAATAAGCACTGGGATTGACAGACGGTGCCGCACCTCGGAAATTGATGCTCCAAACAAAATATCCTTAAGCCCGCGGTGCCGATGACCACCCATCACAAGTAAATCGATCGTTGTCTCGTTAGCAAGCTTCACAAGCTGCTCGGCAACCCTGCCGAATCCGAGTGAAGGAAACACTTCTACGCCAGATTCACGTAGTCTGTGTGCAACAGCTTCCAGCAGTTCCAAATCGTGCCGCGCTTCATCATCATAAGCATCTTTGCCATAAAGCTGTCCACTGACACCCTCGACAATGTGGAAAAGGTAAATTGCTGCGCCATGTTGCTTCGCCAATGTCTGTGCATGAGAGAGGACTTTTGAATCCATCTTTCCGTAATCGATTGCAACACCGATACGAGAATATTTTTGTGGTGTAAGCTCAATTGTCGGGACGATTGCAGGAGCAACTTTTTTCCGTCTGAACCAGGACTTGAGAAACGAAATATAGAGGAGCAGCACTCCGCAGCCAACTGCTATAGGAACAACGGTGACATATAACCACACTGCATTACTTCCAGCATTCTCAATCCAACCAGAGATTGTATTAACAACAAGCTTTGCATTCAGTCCGACAATAACCGTTGCTGCAATCCAGGCAAGTACCTGGACCCAGAGCTTGTTTGAAAATTCACCCATACGGAGCTTATCACTGGTGAATTTAATGAGTGGAATGACTGCAAAGGGGAGTTGTAGGCTAAGAATGACTTGACTTAGAATCAGCAACCCATACGATCCGGCTTCTCCCTGGATTGAGATGACAATGATTGCCGGGATAATCGCAATCAAACGCGTGATCAGTCGGCGAAGGACAGGACGAATCTTGAACTGCAAAAATCCTTCCATGACTATTTGCCCTGCAAGCGTACCTGTTAACGTCGAACTCTGTCCCGCTGAAAGCAATGCGATGGCAAAAAGTGTGCTGGCAAGCGTTGTACCGAGAAGGGGTGTCAGCAATTGATGTGCTTGCTGGATTTCAGTTACCACAACACCATTCCGAAAAAAGACTGACGCGGAAACGATAAGGATAGCACTGTTGACAAAAAACGCTGCGTTGAGTGCAATTGCCGTGTCAAGAAGATTATACTTGCATGCAATCTGTTTTCCCTCAACTGACTGTTCCACTTTTCTGGTTTGTACAAGTGCAGAATGTAGATAGAGATTGTGAGGCATAACAGTTGCACCAAGAATTCCAATTGCAACATAGAGACTCTCTGAAGTGAGTTGGGGGGCAAAACTCGAAGCGATGTCAGACCATATCGGCTGCGACAGAAAAACCTCGATTGCAAAGCAACCACCAATTGTTGAGACAAGGGTTAAGATAAATGCTTCCATCTTCCGTATGCCGAAATGTTGGATCACAAGGAACAGCATTGTATCAAATCCTGTAATCATGACTCCGTAGAGAAGTGGGATTTTGAAAAGAAGATTCAGACCGATCGCCGTGCCGAGAACTTCTGCAAGATCACATGCTGCGATTGCAATCTCACACAGAATCCAAAGCGTGAATGCAACAGGCTTGGAATAATTCTCACGACACGCCTGCGCAAGATCTCGTCCCGTAACAATTCCTAGCCGCGCTGACAGTGTTTGTAACAGTACCGCCATGAGATTTGACATCAACAGCACCCAGATCAATTGATAGCCAAAGCGTGCTCCACCTTCAAGATCGGTAGCCCAGTTGCCTGGATCCATGTATCCCACACTTACAAGATATGCTGGACCAGCAAAGGCAAACAGTCGTTTGACGATTCCTACATTCTTGGGAATTGAAATTGTACGATGAACTTCAGAAAGAGATACGATTGTATGGTCCCCGGATGCTTTCATACCATTTCGACAAAAATACTTTGGGCAAGTCGCTGACTAAGAGGCATTTGTTGGGAGCGGACTTTAATAACTACTGATCCATCAAACTGAATTTTTTGCATCAGTTTTATTTTCTTATTGAGCGACAACCCAAATTGCGTAAGATATTGTAACACTTCAGGACTCTCATCACTGACTCTGATGATAACATAGCTTTTGCCTGCTTCGCACTCTGCAAGATTTTTGTAGGTAAGTTCAACTAACTCACCCGTTACAGTAGGGATGGGATCGCCGTGAGGATCGACCTTAGGATAACCAAGTGCTTTATCGATGCGATCTTCAAGTTCATCGGAGGTCATGTGTTCAAGACGCTCAGCCTCGTCGTGGACTTTATCCCACTGATAACCAAGGAATTGGACTAAAAACATCTCCCACAGCCGATGGCGTCTCGTCATTTTTAATGCGAGCCTGCGTCCTTCTTCCGTCAGCTCGACCCCTTGGTAAGGCCTGTAGTGAATCAGTTTCCTGTCGGAGAGCTTCTTCACCATCCCCGTCACTGACCCATCTCCTATATTCAGATGTTTCGCCAACGATGAGGTTGAGACAGATTTTCCTTCTTTTTTAAGCTTATAGATGCTTTTGATATAATCTTCTGTTGATTGATTCTGCATAAGGAGTCAAATGAATTTAGGAATGGCTAAATATACATTTAGGCGAGATAAAAGTCAAGTACTTAATGAAAAAGCCCGACACTCTCACGTAAGGACTTCCCCCCAGCATGCAGTATGTATTATGCATCAGTTGTAATAGTACTAAAGACAATCGTTTGCTGGATTCCTGATGCGGAGTTTGTTAAATTGAAATTTATAGCACGGTCATGACGCATTCTTAATTGAAAAGGAAAAACAATTGTGATTTCATTAAAAAATAAAGTCAGTAT